>DATKWP010000517.1:0-5521 GCA_035529535.1 Anaerolineae bacterium
GCGGCCAGTTCCTGCTCGAAGCGCACCAGCGCCGGCCCCAGGATGTACTCGCCGCTTTCGAGTACCTGGTGGATCGCCGCGTCAATCTCCGGCTTGAGGCTGTGATATTGCCTGACGTGGCCGTAAAAGTCTACTTTCTCTCTCTGCATTCTCTGCGTCTTTGCGTCTCTGCGTTAAGCTTCTTGCCCAATGCACAAGAATTTCACTGGCAACGTACTAAAGACTCTGTATCCTCTCCAACAGCGCCTTCTCCATCACCTCGAAAGGTGCGGATTGGCCGGTGTAAAGCTCAAATTGGCGCGCGGCCTGATGGACGAGCATGCGGGTGCCAGGGATCGCCACACACCCCCGCGCCTCGGCATCCTGGACCAACTTCGTCCGCGGCGGAATGAAGACCACGTCCAGCACGACCTTTCCCGCCCTCAAGGCGGACGGCGGAACGATGGACTCTTCCGGCGCGTGGAAACCCACGGAAGTCGCGTTCACCAGAATGTCGGTTTCGTCCACAGACGCCAGATCCTCCAGGTCGCCGCCGAAGCGGGCGCCCAACTCCCGGGCCAGTGCCTCCCCTTTGGCTACGCTCCGATCGTACACAGTGACCTGGCTGTGCTCCCGAACCAAGCCATAGACGATGGCCCGCGCTGCGCCACCCGCGCCGACGACGACCGCGCGCGTCCCGGCGATCTCGACCTGCTCCTGGATCGCTCGCATGGCGCCGCTCCAGTCGGTGTTGTAGCCGGTCAGCCGGCCGCCTTCGTTGACCACGGTGTTGACAGCCCCGATGCGGGCCGCCATCTCGTCCACCGCGTCGAGAGACGGCATAATGGCGATCTTGTGCGGCATAGAGACACCCAGGCCGCGGATGCCCAAGTAACGCACGGCCAGCACCGCCTCGCGTGTATCCTCGACCCCAAACGCCACGTAGACGAACGGCAGGCCCAGCGCCCTATAGGCGGCATTGTGCATGGCCACGCCCAGCGGGCTTGGCCGCGCCGCAATTGAACCACACAGCACCGGATTTGACCTTGGCATCACATCCTCCCCCCTCTCCCAGCCTTGGGAGAGGGGCCGGGGGTGAGGCACTACGCCTTCACCGCCCCCGCCGTCAGCCCCTCGATCAGATGCCTCTGGAAGACCAGGGCAATCAGGATGGGGGGAATGCAGGCGATGACACCCACCGTGCACATCAGCCCATAGTCCACCCGGAAGCGCCCGATGAACTCCGCCAACGCCACGGGCATGGTCTTGCTGGCCAACGATTGGGTCATGATCAGCGCCAGTATGAACTCGTTCCACGCCCCCAGAAAGGCGAATATCCCGGTCGCGAACAGGCCCGGCCGGGAGAGAGGCATCACCACCCGGAACAGTGCGCCGACCCGGCTGCAGCCATCAATCATGGCCGAGTCTTCCAGTTCCCTGGGAATGGTCTGGAAATATCCCTTCATCATCCAGATCACGAACGGCATGCTGAAGGAACAGTAGATGATGACCAGCGTGATGCGCCGGTCCAACATGCCGAGCTTGCTGGCCAGCATATACAGCGGGATGATGACGGCGATGGCCGGGATCATCTGGGTGAAGAGCAATAGAAAAATCAGCTTGTCGCCGAACGGCATGTCCAACCGGGCGAAGGCATAGGCCGCCAGCGAACCCAGCACCAGGCAGACGGTCGTCACCGAACCGCCGATCAGCAGGCTGTTCCCGACCGCCACCTTAAAGTTACCGGCCGTGGTCCTGGCCGACGGCGCGGCCGTGATGATCTGGTTATAATACTCAAAGGAGGGCCGCTCGGGTATCCATTTGAGCGGCACGGTCAGCAGTTGCGTCAGCGGGGTGATGCTGGAGATGAACAGCCAGGCAATGGGAGCCAGGAAGAGAACCATCACTGCGATCGCCACCAGAGAGATGACCACCGGCCTGAGCAGTTTCTGCGTCCGCCGCAGCCTCGGTTCAAGCGTCGTCAAGTCCATCTTCGATGTACTCATCCTCGATGTACCCATCCGCCATACCTCCCTAGTACTCCACCTCGCGCCGGATCAGGCGATAGTAGATGATCACCAATATCAGCACGATCCCCAGCAGGACGTAGGACATGGCTGCCGCGTAGCCGAAATTCAACTGCCGGAAACTCGTATCGTAGATGTAATAACTGACCACCTGGGTGGCACTGGCCGGCCCGCCCGCGGTGAGGACGTACACAATGTCGAACACCTGGAAGGTCCACACCGTTTTCAGCACCAACATCGCCAGCGTGATCGGGGCCACCAGGGGCAGCGTGATCTTGAACAGCGTCTGCCAGGCCGACGCCCCGTCCACCTTGGCCGAGTCGTACAGCTCCAGCGGAATGGTCTGCAGGCCGGCCAGGTACATGATGATCACCCACGGCGTCCCCTGCCACAGGTTGACCATGATCACCATTTGCAGCGCCCGGCGTGGCTCCGCCAGCCAGGCGACGTACTCGGAGATCAACCCCACTTGCTGCAAGAGCGCGTTCAGCGCACCGTGATTGGGATGGTAGATCCATTTCCAGATCAGGCCCAGCACCGTCCCCGATAGAACATACGGCAGGAGAATCGTCGCCCGCGCCACCCCCCTCAACCTAAAGTGCTGGTTGAGCAGGATGGCGATGGCCATCCCCAGCGGCATACCGACGCAGAGATCATACACCACGAACAGAGCGCTGCGCAGGAAGGCCCTCCAAAAGTCCGCCCGCTGAAAGACGCGTGCATAGTTCTGCAAGCCGATGAACTGGGGGCCAATCCCCGCCCGTGCGACGTTCATGCGGTGGAACGTGATGTAGATCGAATAGCCAAGCGGATAGCCCACGACGGCCAATATCATCAAGAAGGCCGGCAGGCACAGCAAGATACCGAATTGCCGCTTGGTGAGGTGGCCGGTACGGAGCCGCTTCAGAAAACCCATCGCTCTACGAGGGGGAACTGGTGCCCTGACGCGTGCGCCAGGATGGCGTATAGCCTGTTCTTCCATGTTGCACGTCCCTTCACGTGATGCGTGAAACGTGAACCCGGCGTACTCGCCGGGCGTAATGCGTAAGGGGTGGCGAAGTATGGGCGCGCACTGCGCAGCGCAGTTTCTGCACGGCGCAGTGCGCGGGAACCTTCGCAAAGGTGGATCAGGCAAAGGGCGTACCTGCGGCCCCTTACACCGCTTCCCACTCCGTCTTGACCTCCAGCGTGCGCGCGTAGGCGTCGTCCATGGCCTGCTGCGGCTCCTTCTGCTGGGTGAGCGCAAAGTGCAGCTCCTCCTGGAGCGCGGTGGAGAAGGCATAGTACCACGGCACGCGCGGCCGGTTGACGACCGTCTTGGCCTGCTCCAGCATCAGGTTCAGCCCGGGGATGGCCGCCACCACGTCCGGGTCGGTAAACAGCGAGGCCCAGGCGGGAGTGATGCCGGCGCCAATGGCGTTGCGCTTGGCCCCCTCGAAGCCAGCGCGGAAGTTAAGCATCTGCCAGGCCTCCCGCGGGTACTTGGAGAAGGCGCTGATGGAGAGGCCCATTGGGCCAGAAACGCAGGCCGAGTGCTGCCCGTCGTAGGAGGGTGACAGCCCGATCACGCACTGGTCCACGACCTTGGAGATCTCGGGGTTGTTCAACGGGATCAGGGGCAGCCCCCACTTGAAGCAGAAGGCGATCTCGCCACCCTGCATGGCGTTGTCCACCTCCGCCTCGCTGAAGGTCAGGGACGCCGGGTCGGTAATCTCGTACTTGTAGATCGAGTCCACCATCCACTGCAGGGCCTGTACAGCGCCGCCCTGGTTGAACAGCGGCATGTTCTGCTCGTCGAAGAACTGGCCGCCAAAGCAGGCCGCCAGCGCCGCAAAGTCGCAGATCAGGCACTCGCCCTGGAACCAGGACCAGGCCACACCATGCTTGACGATGCCGGCGTCCTTGAGCGCCTGGCACTGGGCCACGAACTCATCGAAGGTGGAGGCCACACCCTCATACCCGGCGTCGGTGAACATCTTGGCGTTGTAGACGGTGGACTTCCACTCCGAGATGAAGGGCATGCCGTACCACTTGCCCTGGTAGATCATGCCCTCGGCTGCGAATGGCAGAATCTCCTCCTTCATCTCCGGCGTGACCCAGTCGGTCGTGTCCAGCGCCCAGCCCGCCTCGGCGTACTCGGCCACCTCGATGCAGTCAATGATGAAGAAATCGTAGGACCCAGCCTGGGCGGTAAAGTCCGCCATCAGCTTCTCGCGGTGCCCCCAGTAGGGGACGGTCGTCTCTTCGATGTGGATGCCGGTCAACTGCTCGAAGCGCTCGTTCTCCTTGGCCCCCCACCCCGTCTCGTCAGGCCCGGCCAGGGTATTCAGAACGACGGGCTCGGCCGGCACCAGGACCTCGACGGTCTTCTCGACCTCCTGGACTTCCGTCACGACCCGGGTCACCTCGACCTCGACAGTCTCCTTGACCACCTGCGGGGCGCACCCGGCCAGGGCTGCTCCTGCTGCCAGGCCAGCCGACAGGCCGAGGAACTCGCGCCGACTCAATCGCTTGCTCATCTTCCTACCTCCCTAGAAATGGCTCGTTGCTCGTGGGGACGCCAGCCCGCCACCCACTGCATGGTGAACACCCTGATGGCTGGCTCAGGTAAGCGTTGTTCGGAACTCCCTCCTCATCACCTCCTTCGTCTGACGCACCCTCACCCCTGGCCCCTCTCCCAAGGCTGGGCGAGGGGGAAAGACCCTCCCGTCATTCCGAGCACAGTATCGCTTGTCATTCCGAGCGCAGCATCGCTTGTCATTCCGAGCACAGTATGGATGTACTCATCCACGGAATCTCTACTGCACCCGCCTGACCACAAAATGCTCCGTCGTAGCGTGCAACACGAGCATGATCGCCCCCATCACGGCCGCCCGGCGCTCCAGCGGAGAAGCCACCAGGCGAGGGACATACGGCACCACGCCGTCCAACCGCTTCAAGATCGGTTCGATCAGCAGGTCCACCGAACGGGCTACCCCCCCGCCCAGCACGATCAGTTCGGGGTCCAGGACCGTGCTGACGCCGGCAATCGCCAGGCTCAGATAATCCACCGTCTCGTCCACCACCCGTTGTGCCCAGGATTCCCCCCTGCGCGCGGCAGCGAAGACGTCTTCGGCGCTCAACCCCGCCGCCGGAATGGGCAACCCCTCCTTTTTCAGGAGTTGGCGACCACGTTCGGCAACGCCGTTCCCTGAAGCCAGGGTTTCCAGCGCTCCGAACTGGTCGTAGTGCCGCCCCAGGAACGCCGGCCCCGGTGGCAGATAGCCGATCTCACCCGCTGCCTGGTTGTGCCCCCGGTGGAGGCCGCCACCGATGACGATACCAGCGCCAATGCCGGTGCCCACGGTGATACACACCAGGCTGCGCGCCCCGCGACCAGCGCCAAATCCCCACTCTCCCAGCGCCGCCAGGTTGACGTCGTTCTCTACGAAGACAGGGATATGGAAGCGATCGGTGATAATCTCCTTGAGCGGCAGATTGCGCCACCCCAGGCTGGGTGCCCAGGTGACGATCCC
>DATKWP010000518.1:0-2242 GCA_035529535.1 Anaerolineae bacterium
TGAGCGACGGGGCGACGGAGGCGGTCATCGTCAGTTGTGACCTGCTGGTCGTGCACCCTGACCTCGTCCAGCGGGTCCGCCAGGACGCCAGTTCCCGCACGGGCGTGCCGGGCGAGAACATGCTGTTCTGCGCGACACACACGCATTCGGGGCCGCCGACCTGCACGTACCCAGACAGCCCGCCCATGCTGCAAGCCTACGTGGACAATCTGGCCGCCTTGCTGGCCGGGGCGATCCTGGTGGCGCACGACCGGCTGGCTCCTGCCAGGTTCGGGTTTGGGCGTGGGGAGGCGCGCATCGGCGTCAACCGGCGCCTGACGCGCCCGGACGGCGTGACCGTGATCGCCGCCAACCCCGCCGGCCCGCTAGACCCCGAGGTCGGCGTTCTGCGCGTGGATGCGGCCGATGGCCGCCCGCTGGCGGTCGTGGTCAACCACGCCTGCCATCCGGTCGTCCTGGGCGAGAGCAGTAACGTCATCTCGGCCGACTGGCCCGGCGCCATGCGGCGCGTGGTCGAGCGGGCCACCGGCGCGAGGTGCCTGTTCCTCCAGGGGGCCTGTGCCGACGTCAACCCGCTGCCCGGTGAGCCGACCGACCAGGAGGACGTGCTGGAGCGGCTGGGGATCGAGGTCGGCGGCCAGGTGGTCGCCACCTGGGCGAGGATCAAGCCGCAGCCTGCCGAAGGGGTCCGCACGTGTAGCGAGAGGTTGCTTGTGCCGCTGTGGCGAGCAGGCGTCCCAGCACCGCCTGTTTACGGCGGTGCGGCCACCCGCGATGCGCTGCGAGCCCGGCTGGACGCTTCGACGCCCTGGACCCCCGAGGTGATCGGCGTTCGTGGGGCACGACAGGGAGACGAGCAGCGCCTGGTGGTAGAACTCCAGGCGCTCCGCGTCGGAGAGATGGCGGTGGCCGCGGCGGCGGGCGAAATCTTCGTCGAGACCGGCCTGGCGGTCAAGCGACGGTCGCCGCTGGCGAACACCATGTTCGCGGCGTACGCGAACGGGTTGGCCGGCTACTTCCCGCTGCCCGAGGATTATGCGCGTGGCGGGTACGAGGTGGACGAGTCCTATCTGTTCTACCGGCTGCCCGCTCCGGTTGCGCCAGAGGCGGCCGGGCTGGTCGAAGAAACGGCAATCCGCTTGTTGCACGAGGTCGCAGGGCAAGAAGAAAGAGTCTGAATGCAGATGAACACTGCCCCCCGATCCCTGATTCCTGATCCCTGATCCCCTACCTGTGTTCATCTGCGTCCGCACAAAGGAGGCATATTATGAAAGTAGCAGTGATTGGCGGTGGGTCTTCGTATACGCCAGAGTTGATCAATGGGTTCCTGGAGCGCGTCGAGTCGCTGCCGGTCACCGAACTCTGGCTGATGGACGTCGCGCAGGAGCGGCTGGAGGTCGTGGGCAAGTTCGCCCAGCGCATGGTGGCTGCCAGGGGCAGCTTGGCCAAGGGGGCGCCGTTCGAGGTCCACCTGACGACCGACCAGCGCGAGGCGGTGCGTGGCGTGCGTTACGTGATCACGCAACTGCGGGTAGGAGGAATGCAAGCCCGCCGGGAGGACGAATATTTGGGCCGGCGACACGATCTGATCGGCCAAGAGACGACGGGCGTCGGCGGGATGGCCAACGCGCTGCGCACGATCCCCGTGATCCTGAACCTGGCCCGGGACGTCCAGGAACTGGCCCCTGGGGCGCTGTTGGTCAACTTTGCCAATCCCTCGGGGCTGGTCACCGAAGCGCTCCACCGGTACGCACCCGCCGTGACGGCGGCCGGTCTGTGTAACGCGCCGATCACGTTCAAGATGGGCATCCTGGAGGAACTGGAGAAACGCCAGGGCGGCCCGCTCGCCCCGGAGCGGGCGGAACTGAAGACGTTGGGGCTGAACCATCTCTCCTGGCATCGGGGCTTCGTCCTGGACGGCCGGGACGTCTGGCCGCAACTCCTGGAGAGTTACCTGGAGGCGCTGCGAGCCGACCCGCATCCAGAGTGGGACCCAGACTTGGTCGAGGTGCTGGGGATGGTCCCCAACTATTACCTGCAATACTATTACTACACCGGCCGCAAGGTCGTCGCCCAGCACAAGTGGCCCCCCTCACGGGCCGAGGAGGTCATGGAAGTCGAGGCGGACCTGCTCCGGCAATACGCCGAGCCGGATCGGACGGAGCCACCGGGGGACCTGATGAAACGCGGCGGTGCGTACTATTCCACCGCCGCCACCCAGTTGATCAACGCCCACGCCAAC
>DATKWP010000519.1:0-8261 GCA_035529535.1 Anaerolineae bacterium
GAGTACGACGTGGTGTTCAACACGGCGATGACGGGGGACGGCAAGAGCCTGGCGGCATATTTGCCGACGCTGGTGAGTGGACACCCTGTGCTGGCGATGTACCCCACCAACGAGCTGGCGCGCGATCAAGAAACGCAGTTGGATGGCTCGAAAAAACAGTGGCGTTGCGAAGAGGTGCGCATAACGCCAATGTCCGCTGCCCGCCTGGAAGCGATCGTCGCCGAAGGGACGTACGGCCGGAAAGCGGCCGTGATCCAGCACCTGGCCGGCAACAACGACGTGGTGCTGACGAACCCGGACATCTTCCACTACCTGGCGCAGTTCTTTTACACACGCAAAGACGATGCGCCGGACATGCTGTTCAGCCGCAAAATCATTGACCTGTTCGATCTGTTTGTGTATGACGAGTTTCACATCTTTCAGACGCCACAAGTGGTGGCAGTGTTGAATGCGCTGTTGCTGGTACGCGAAGTAGGTGGCGCAATCACTCCGAAACGTTTTCTGTTCCTGTCGGCCACGCCCGACCCGCTGTTACAGGACTACCTGGCGAAAGCAGGGTTCCGCCCCAGGTTTATCCAGCCGGAAGCTGAGGGGTGGTATCAGCACACGTGTGCGCCTGCGGATCGAGCCGGGTGGCGCCCCATCGTGCAGGCCACCGACATTCACTTCTGGAAGACGGGCGGAGACTATCGAGCCGAAGAGTGGGTGGCCGAGCACTGCCACTCTGAGCGCGTCTGTCATTCTGAGCGCGTCTGTCATTCTGAGCGCGCCTGTCATTCTGAGCGAAGCGAAGAATCTCTCCTGCTGGGCTTTTTCCACCGCCACCGCCCCGGGGCCAAAGGTGCCATCATCGTCAACAGCGTCGCCACTGCGCACCGCTTGTTTGCGCTGTTGAAGCCGGTGTTTGAAGCAGAGGGGCTGTGCGTTTCGCTCAATACCGGCTTCACCGGCGAAACGTTGAAGCGTGCTTCGCTGGGGGCTGATTTGTTGATCGGAACCTCGACGGTAGATGTGGGCGTAGACTTTCGCATTAACTTTCTGGCCTTTGAGAGCCGTGACGCCGGCACGTTTCTGCAACGCCTGGGCCGCCTGGGACGGCACACCGACGACGGGCGTGGCCACGCTTTCGAAGCCTTCGAGGCCCACGCGTTGGTGCCCAACTTTGTGAGCGAACGGCTGTTTGAAGGTAAGAGCAACGAACCTCCGTTGTTGCCCGATGCGGCAAAAGTGACGCGGGCCGCATTGAGTGAGGCCATCCGCAAGGCCTATCCACAACCCGTCTCGTTCGGGTCCTATGCCCGGCGTTGGGGTTGGGTGCAGTCGGCGCACGTCTATTACAGGTTGAGCAACAAGACTATCAAGGACAGTTACGAAACGGCGCGGGCGCATTTGAAGCAAACCTACTGGGACGTGCTGGGCATCAGCACCGGACGCGCCTTGAACGATTACCTGGAGCTGATGAAAGGTGCCAGGCAAATCGCCGAAGAAGCGCAGAGTTTTCGTGGCGGTAGCCCGTTCGAGTGCGGCGTGATTGACCTGTCCGAGGCGGGCGCAGACAGCGTGAAACGCTACGGCCTCTTGACGTTGGCCGCCAATGCCAATTTGGACTGGCTGGAACCCGACGAGTTCAAACGTCAAGTGGCAGAGCGTGGTGCAGCATTTTCACCCACCGCCATCGAGCAGATGGCCGGCTGGTTCTACTTCCGAGGTTTTAACGATACGCGGCGCGCAGTGACGATCCTGCTCCGCGACGCGGTAGGCACGTGGGGCGCGGATGAATTGGGCGAGCCACGAGTGATCGAGGGCGTGGAACTGGACGTGGCCGGCGTGGACTGGCTGAACGAGCTCAACACGCACCTGCGGCGGCGCAAGTTCGTGGTGACGCTGTGTTTGATCCCGCCCAACGACCTGCGCTACCGCCTGCGCCTGCCGCCGATGTTTGAGTTGTTGACATTTGAGGCTCGCGATGGTACGACCGGCAGCATTGCCTTTGCGCGCGAGGCATTGCTGCTCAGTGTGGCACTGAAGGAGCGGCGCGTGGCATGTGGGGGTGGAGCAATCTTTGCATAAGATCTTTGGAGGCCATTGATGGTTGGACAACAGGTGAAGCATACCAGGCCCACTGCAGCGATGCAACTGGCGGGTAGCGACCGCACCGAAGAAGAATTAGTTGAGGAAATCGCAGAATCAGAAGAACAGGCCGAGCCAAAAGTCGCGCGACTGGCCGACGAGCCGATGTTTTCTGCATTGCTGCGGGCAGCGGTGCAAAAGGTCTCCCCGGACGACGCAGTGCTGTTGGGCTACGTGACACACGTGGCGCGGCCACTCTCGACGGAACTGGCACTGCAACCCGCTAAAGGCGGCGAAGAGTTCCTGGCCGCCCGCCGGGCCGAAGGCAAGACTGAGCAAGACGTAGCCCGCTACCGCCACGAGCAAAGCCTGCGGGCCCACCTGGTCAACGGCCTGCTCCCGGTCGCGCACGTGGCCCGCTTGCTGAAAGCGTGGGGAGCGCCTCGCCTGCGCCACTTCGACGAGCGCGTGTACCGGCTGTTCTGCGCCGGTTTTACCTTGCACGACTGGCTGAAATTGCCGGAGGTGGAAGCCTGGCTGGATCGAGAAGGGCTGGACCACAGTTCGGTCAGCGCGGCCAAGCATCTGCCGTTGATAGAGGCAATCTTCCAGGAGTGGGTCCACCGCCTGGGACTGGACAAGTTTCTGGACCCCGTCGGTGGGGCGGAAGCCTGGCTACACGACTTGATCTACCTGGCCTGCAACGCCCAGGTGCGCTGGGGCACCATGCTCAACCTGAGCCAACTGCCCGCACTGAAACTGGACGGTCGAGCGCGGCAACTGGCGACCGACCTGTGCACGCTGGCCGACCGCATCGCCTACGTCGCCAAGACGCCGCGCGAAGTGACGGCCCACCGCAGCATTGTCGAGATAATCACTGACCTTTCGGACGGGCAGGCGCGGCTGGTCTATCACCACGTGGCCGAGAACCGCGGCCTGCTGACCAATTTCATCCACAACGCGGCGATGGAGGCCATGAAAAGCCCGTCACGCGAACCATTGTTGTTCGCACCGAGTGGGGTGGTGTATCTGGAAAATAGCCCGGCAGCCGGCCGGGCGGATAGGCCGCCGGCAGTCGCCGTGGAGGCAGTGGCCCGGGCGACTGTGGATGAAATTCGACGAGCGTGCGCCGGGCGGTTGAACAGCGAGTTTACCGGCCTGTCGCGCGACGGCAAGGGGCTCAAGATGGCTCCCTACTACGATCTGCACTTTGCGCCAGGCGAGCAAGTCCGCCTGGCCGCGCGCGCCGTGTTCAAAATGATCCCCGAAACCAAGCCGCCCGCAGCCGGCAAACGTTTTGCCAGTATGACCGAAAAGGGCATGGCCCCCGACGGCGTTGCCCTGGATTTGCCGGATGACATTCGGGTAGATCAGTTGGCCGAGTTTTGCGCGAGGGCGGTTGGCATTGCCGGAGATGCCGCGCCTGGCCTGGATGCAGTCGGGTTGGTGCTGCAAACGTTGGGGTTGAGCCACGAGCGCCAGACGTTCGATGCCATCGCCGGGGCCAAAGGCGGCGGGGGTGTCCCATACTCCTGGTATTACGCTGCTGGTGTCTACCTGGGGCGAGGCAGGGGCAAAGGTGCTTCGCCGGACGAGTGGCGAATACTGATCGACGACCTCGCTCAGGCACTCGCCAAGACCATTGAGCAAGACAAGCCAGCAGAAACGACTGAAGTCGCTACTACAAGTCAAACTACAAACGAAGCGCCAGTGGGGGATGGCTGGGATGATTTGCGGGCCTACGTGAAGCGGATGCTGACGTTTGGTCCAGAAGCGGGCGAAGACCGGGCGGCTGCATTGCGAGAAACGGCTGGGCTGGAACTGGCACGCTACAGCGCGGCCAAAACCAGGGGGCGCGATGCAACAGTAGTCTGCTCGTTGTGCTCGTCGGCTTACAAAGTCAGTCCCCAGCGAGAAGCAGGGTTGTTGTTTGCACCCCAGGTGTACACGAATAAACAGCCACTGCACGGATCGAAAGCGATCCGCAACATCTGCCGCATCTGCGAGACCGAGATGATGTTGCGCCAGATTCTGATGAACCACGGTGGAGCGTTGGGCAGCCGCTTCGAGGGGCGAAGAGTGCGCTATCTGTACTTTTACCCGACGTACTTTTTCACGCCGGAAACGTTGGCACAACTGGCAATCATTTACCGGCGGCTGCGGCGCGTGAGTTTCACTTCTGTGCGCAAAGCGTTGTTGGTGGAAGAGAATGGCCGGACAGAACTGCGCCTGGATGCGGCTGTGTTTCAGCGTCTCCAGCCGCTCCTGATGGAGCCGGAAACGCATGAACCGCCCGAGACAGACCGCATGTTCCGCTTCCATTTTCCCGAACAGCAACCGGTGGCGTTCTACTTCCTGGGTGTGCCGCCGCCCAGCCGTGATGCCAAAGACGCCGAAGCCTGGATCAACCCAGCCTTCCTGGCGCTGATTCTGCCGCTGGCGTTGGACGTGAAAGTGGTAGCGTCCGAGTCCTCCATGCCGTTGCTCGTGGAAGCCGACGAGTTGGAAGAGACGGTTTTCCTGGACGCGCCCCACGATTTCGTGACCGACCTGATGGGGCGCGAGCGGATCACCCTGGAAGGATTGTTGCCCCGCTTGCAGGCGCTCACGGCGGCGTACCTGATCCACCTGGACGGCAACGCGCGCATGGGGCGCGGCGGCTACGACTACCGCTGGCATACCATCCCGCCGTTGGCGCGCAACTTGAGCGCCGACCCGCTGTGGGCCTTTGCTTATCTCAAAAAATGGCAGCGGGCCAACCGCATCGAAGCCGTGCCGGCCGACAAAGCCCATGTGTATCTACAATTCGTTTCGATCTTGACAACCTTGAAAGGAGGCGATTCAATGAGCCATGCTCGAACTTTGACCGAACAGTACATGCAGTTCTACCGGGCCAGGCGACGTAATTCCAACAGCATCCTGCGCCCCATCAGCATTGCTGCCCAGGCCATTTTGGAGGCTGACCCACGCCTGTTCGACCGCGAAGGGTTGGTGGAGGCGGTGCGCGGCGAACTGCGCGATTTTATGGACCGCGTTGGAAGTGGGCGTGCCGATGGGCATTATGCACCCGGCAGCACCTGGGAAACTCGCGAGGTGAGTCTGCACCGATTCGCCGAATACTTTGTCGGCGACATCTTCTACGATACCCTGCGCGGCGACAAGTCCGCGCTGCGCGGCAAGCAGCTGAACCTGCTCAAGAACGCCTGCGAGGTGCTCTACCGCGACGCGGTGGCCCACGAGTGGAGTAAGAAGCAAGCAGGCGATGAGGAACAAGAAGGAGATTCTTCGCTCCGCTCAGAATGACCAGGTGTTCTAGTTCGGCGAGGAAGAGATTCTTCGCTCCGCTCAGAATGACACCCAGTTAAGGAGGGAAAAGCAATGTCTCTCGATACCCAGTGGTTTCCTAAAGTGATCCCCGCCAAACCGTCGGGGCGATACGCACACGTCGTCGTTTTGCGCGTGACCGATTCTTACGCGCTGTTCCAGACCGACGGCGAATTGAATACGGCGCGCGTGCCGGCCGGGCTGGAGGACACCAGCCTGATGACCCGGCTAGCACTGTTCAAGCGCAAGCAAACCACGCCCGAACGCCTGACCGGGCGCGAGTGGCTGCGGCGGTACGGTATTCTCAGCCCCGAACTACCTGACGAAAAGGCCAGGAAAGAGACCGACGCGCAAGGTGGACTAGTCTGCGACTACAACGTGGCCTTTTGCAAGCAATGCCCGGACTGCATCACCTACGGGTTTGCGATTGGCGACGCCGGTTCGGAAAAATCCAAAGTCATCACGGACACCGGCTACAGCCTGACCGCCTACGACAGTTCGCACGAGACATTCACGCTCAACGCGCCTTACGAAGAAGGCACGATGAGCCGCAAAGGGGAAGTGACCAGCCGCATCAACGAGGCCGACCACGTTCGCCCACAGGTCATTTTCCCGGCTGTCATCACCGTGCGCGACGTGACGTCGGCCTTGTTCGAGTACGTGCTCAACAACATCATGAGGACGCGGCGCTACGGGGCGCAGACTACACGCACCGGCACAGTGAGCAATCACCTCCTGGCGATCGCGCTCACGGATGGCGAGATCTTTTCCAACCTCAAGTTGACGCAGGCGTTGTACGACGCACTTAAGGTCAGAGGCGCACTCAACCCGCCCGATCCGGTTGACGTTACCACCGCGCTGGCTGAGGCCGGGCGCTTGGTCCCCGCTCTGCTCAAGGCTGACGGCGTGGTAGTAGACCAGTTGTTGATGGGAGATGAATTGGCCGCGACGTTGGCCGGGCTGCGCGAGCGAGTGGACGACGAGGCTGGTGCAAAGACCATGGCGCGGGCCGCTCTGGCCGATAGTCGGGTGTATTATCAGACCTACGTGGCCAAGCCCAAGCCCAGCAAAAAGTGAGCCGGCCTACGATGAAAGGAGGCCGCCGATGATCGTTTACACTGGCCGGCTGATTCTGCACGAGAGCCTCTACTTTGCGACACGCGAGGTTGGCCGGCTCTACGAAACCGGCCGCTATCTGCACAACTATGCGCTGACGTACGCCTTGGGCTTGGCCGTCGCGCCTTACTTCAACGCCGAACAGGTGCCACGCTACGCCGAACAACTTGCGCCTCTGAACGAACGAGGTATATATGTCACTCCGGCGCGTGGGGTGAAAGTAGAATATACACTGGCCACGTTCAAGTATGCCAGCAATACCTACCACGTCGAGATGGAGAAGGGCAGCCGCAACACCCCATCGTTCGGACGGGCGAAAGAACTGGCCGTGGGCAGCGAGTTCGAGTTCGCGGTACTATCAGCGCGCGAGACGTTACCGTTGCCACGCTGGATTCGCCTGGGATTGTGGCGCAGTAAAGCGGCGCTGGTGTGGGAGATGGCTGAAGCCAGGCTCGACCAGGCCAGGCAGGCTCGAGCCTCTTTGCCGCTGAACCCACTGGACACGAGTGGGGACTTGCTTGCCTTTGACCTGATCTCGATGCCACCCTCAAGCCTGGTGGATCACGCGCTGATGAGGGCAAATTGGTGGACGTGGGAGAAAGGGGGAGAAAGGTGTCAGTTGCCGGTTGAACTCAAGTACACCTTCCCCCCGTGACGATGCAGCTCAGGACAACGGGATTGGCATGATACGATGCACCCTACGCCGGCACCAGTTCTGGTTTGGTCTCACGGGCAGGCACCAGCGCCGGCACCTGTGCCAGCACGTCGAGGTACCACCACCAGTGACTGGTGGGCACATTCTCATCTTGACGCCAGGTTTCCAAATCTGCGATTTCTTGAATGGCCTGGTAGAAACCTTCGGCCTGTTGCAGGAGCACTTGATCGGCTTTGGCCAGGCGAGCACGTTGCTCATCCGTCAGATAGCGCTCACCCTTGGCAATCTTACTACGGGTGAGGAGCATGTCCAGATGTTCTATACCACTCACGTCAGGGAAACGGACATCCACTTCATAAGCGGCAACCAGTTTACCACAGTCTCTCATGCGAGCACCTCGCTCAAAGATCCAATTGGATCAAAGACTGGTTTGCTCAGATAAGTGCTGTCCTTGAAGAATCGAAACTACTGTCATAGAAAAGTAATATAGCACAAGTGTTGAGCAATGGCAACCGAGTTCCCACGAGTTTCTGCGTCAGCGGAACGTAGCGGGGGTGGCCAGACAGATGGCAGGAGAAAACCAATGGTAGTAGACAACGCCAATATGCTTTACTCCATCGTCCTCGTCCTTACCCCCACCCGCGAGGCGACCGTGCGCGCCACCATGGGCGACCAGGCCCACGCCGCCTTCCTGCGCACCGTCGAAGAGTCCGACCCGGCGCTGGCCGAGGTGCTCCACCTGCCCAACCTCCCCTCCCGCCCCTTCACCGTCTCCCCGCTCCTGGGGGTGGGGCGGGCGTACGATGGGCAGGTGCGTCTCTCGCCCGAGCAGGACTACTTTCTACGCTTCACCGTGCTCTACCCGCCCATCTTCGAGCGCTTCATGAGTCGCTTCCTGCATGGCGCAGGCCGCCCCGTCGTGCGGCTGGGCCGCGCGCTTCTGCTCATCAAAGAGATCCTCACCACCCCCGGCAGCCACCCCTGGTCCGGCTACACCTCGTGGGGCGCCATCGCCGCCCAGGCCCGTCCGGAACCCGAGCTCACCCTCGAGTTCACCTCGCCCACCGCCTTCGGCTTCGGGCAGAAAGAGTGGGGC
>DATKWP010000520.1:0-2107 GCA_035529535.1 Anaerolineae bacterium
CGGGGACCTGATCACCGGGCCTCTGCGCGACGTGGTGCTCCAGGCTGCGCCCCAGGCCCGCGTGTTCGTCAGTCCCAGGCCTCCGGCGTTGGGGGCGGCGCGGCTGGCGTGGTGGGCGGTGGGGCGGGAGGTTGCTGTGGACGGGGCAGGGATCGGTGGGCAGTGGGCAGGGAGGCAAGGAGACAAGGGGACAAGGAGATAGAGAGACAGGGAGAGGTTGATGATGAATAAAAGTGTTGTCACGTTGAAGGGGGTGTTTCCGCCAATCCCCACGCCGTTCGATGCGCAGGGGGGAGTGGCGCTCGGGGCGCTGGTCGAGAACCTGGAGCGCTGGAATCAGTACGACCTGGCCGGCTACGTGGTGCTGGGCTCCAACGGTGAGGCGATCTACCTGACTGGGCAGGAGAAACTGCACGTGCTGGAGACGGCCCGCCGGGCGATTCCGGCGGATAAGCTGATGATCGCCGGCACCGGCTGCGAATCCACGCGCGAGACGATCGCGCTCACCCGCCAGGCCGCCCAGGTGGGCGCGGACGCGGCGCTCGTGCTCACGCCCCACTACTATGGCAGCAAGATGACGCCCGACAGCCTGGTCCGCCACTACCAGGCGGTGGCCGATGGTTCTCCCATCCCCATCTTGCTCTACAACGTACCTGGTTTCACGCACGTGGACGTGGACGCCGCCACGGTCGCTCGTGCCGCCCAGCACACCAACGTCGCCGGCATCAAGGACAGCGGCGGCAACCTGGCCAAACTGGCCGACGTCGTGCGGCTCACCGGGCCGGATTTCCAGGTGCTGGCCGGGTCGGCCGGCTTTTTCCTGGCCGGGCTGGCGGTGGGTGCAGTGGGCGGGGTCCTCGCGCTGGCCAACGTCGCGCCGCAAGAGTGCATCGGCATACACCGGCTATTCAAGGCGGGGCAGTGGGAGGAGGCGGCCGAACTCCAGCGGCGGATGGTGCCGGTCAACGCGGCGGTCACCGCCCGCTTCGGCGTGGCCGGGCTCAAGGCGGCCATGGATATGCTGGGCTACTATGGCGGCCCCGTCCGCCCGCCGCTCCTCGACCTCACCGACGCCGAGCGGCAAGCGCTGCATGGGGTGTTGGTGGATGGGGGATTGGTGACAGGTTCGTAAGGACACGAAAGTCACAGAGGCCTTTCGCGCGTTTCGTCCCCTTTCGTGCCTTTCGTGATCCAAATTCCTGCTGGACAGCCTCGCGCTTTTCCCATATAATGTAAGCGCTTTCAGAAAACGCTCACACATCTCTCTTCTCATTGAGACCCCACCCGGTCTCATTCCTCCACGCGAGAGGGGAACACGAAACACGCGACACAGAACACGTAACTCGCAATGCGTAATTGGTTTGCCTTGGTGAGGCCCATGTCTAGCCCCATTCCTCCCGGCCGCGCTACCATCGCCGACGTCGCCCGGCGCGCGGGCGTCTCCATCGCCACTGTCAGCCGCGTCATCAACCAGGCTGGCCCCGTGGCCGAGGCGACCGCCGCGCGGGTGCGAGACGCCATCGCCGACCTGAACTACGTCCCCCGCGCCGCCACCCGCAGCCTGGCCAGCCGGCGCACGAAACCGTTGGGGCTGCTCCTGCCCGAAATCAGCGGCTATTTTTCCCCCCCGCTGCTCAGGGGCATCGAGGCTGGCGCCCGGGAGAACGGCTTCGATCTGTTGATCTATTCTACGCAAGGGAGGGCCGACGCCGCAAGCGGGTTGCGCCGCCCGCGGGCAGAGCACAACACCGACGGCCTGCTCATCTTCACCGACAGCCTGGACGAAGCGGAATTGGTGCGCCTGTACCACCTCCGGTTCCCCATGGTGTTGCTCCACAGGTCCTCACCGGGCGGGCTGGACATCCCCTGCGTGACCTTCGAGAACAAGGCCGGCTCCCGCAAACTGGTCGAACACCTGATCGAGGTTCACCGCTACCGGCGCATCGCCTTTCTGCGCGGGCCGGCGGGGAACGAGGATTCGCATTGGCGCGAGATAGGCTATCGCGAGGCGCTGGCGGCCCACGGCATCCCCTTCGACCCGGCGCTCGTGGATGCGGGCGGCTTCGACGAAGACGAGGCGCAATTACCCGTCGAGCGGTGGCTACGG
>DATKWP010000521.1:0-2391 GCA_035529535.1 Anaerolineae bacterium
CTGGCAGGAGACCTTCGAGGCCAATGCGGCGCGACC
This sequence comes from Anaerolineae bacterium, assembly GCA_035529535.1. Lineage (GTDB taxonomy): Bacteria > Chloroflexota > Anaerolineae > B4-G1 > B4-G1 > DATKWP01. The sequence continues at coordinate 37 of DATKWP010000521.1, forward strand.
CCACGATGAGTTCGGCCGGCCCAAGCGCCTGCCGCGCCGCACCGAGCCGGATGCGGCCGGCTCCATGCTCACGACCGCCGGTGACTACGCCCGCCTGCTGACGGCAATCCTCCAGGCGACCGGCCAGCGCAAAGCCACGGTGGACGAGATGTTGCGGTCGCAGATCGCCATCTCGTACGAGCACATGTTTGGTCCCGGCGCCTGGCGGGACACGAACACATACCAGGACATCCGGCTGGCCTGGGGGCTGGGCTGGGGTCGCTTCGACACGCAGCAGGGCCGCGCCTTCTTCCACACCGGCCACGACTTCGGCTACCAGAACTATTCCGTGACCTACGCTGACCGGGGTGTCGGGATCGTGCTGCTGAGCAACAGCGACAACTTCGAGAGTGTGGCCCGGGAGATCGTTCAGGCAGCCATCGGCGATCGCCATTCGCCGTTCGACTGGCTGGGATACGTGCCCTTCGACCCCGCCAGGGTCAAGACCCCGCCACCTGAACCGGTGGCGATTGACGTCGCTCCGGCGATCTTGCAGGCCTACGTGGGGGTCTACGAGCTGTCGGCAGACATGCTCCTCTACTTCAAAGTCGAAGATGGAAAACTGTACTCCTCCTTCGACGGCCAGCAGTGGGATCCGCTGTACGCCGAATCGGAAACCCGCTTCTTCGCGCAGGGTGACGATACACGAGTTGTGTTCGTCAAGGATGCCGCCGGACAGGTGACCGGCCTTAACCTGGAGATACAGGGGGCGGTATTGCCGGCAAGAAAGACAAGGTAATATCCATCGGGACTTGGCAACCAGGTCAACTGATGGTACATTCCTGTTGGCTCAAGAGAGCAGCCACCACCTGCACAGAAGTGTGATATAAGTAGACCTGTTTGAGAAAGGAGATAATTGAAAATCTACATCACTGCCGACATCGAAGGCGTCTCGGGCGCCGCCCATTGGGACGAGACGGACCACAAGAACGCCGACTACGCCGCGTTCCGCGAGCAGATGACGGCCGAGGTCGCCGCCGCGTGCGAAGGGGCGCTCAACGCCGGAGCAACTGACGTCTGGGTTAGGGACGCCCACTGGTCCGCCCGCAACGTCATCGCGGCCAAACTGCCCCGCGAGGTGCGGCTCGTGCGGGAGTGGAGCGGCCACCCGTTCTGCATGATGCAGGAGCTGGACGAGACGTTCCACGCCGCGCTGGCGATCGGCTACCACGCGCGGGCCGGCTCCGACGGCTCTCCGCTCGCGCATACCATGACAGGAAATATGATCTATTTCAAGATCAACGACCAGTATGCGTCCGAGTTTATGATCGCCGCGTATACGGCGGGGCTGGTGGGCGTGCCGGTGGTGTTCCTCTCCGGCGACGCCGCGATTTGCCAGGAGGCGCAGGCGTTCATCCCTGGCCTGGCGACCGTCGCCGTCAAGCACGGCGTGGGCAACACCACGGTCAATATCCATCCACACCTGGCGGTCGAGCGCATCCGCGCCGGGGTGGAGGCGGCGCTAAAGGCCGACGTGTCGAAATGCCGCGTGCCCAGACCAGACCACTTTTCCGTCGAAATGCGCTACCAGAGGCATGCCGACGCCTATCACGCGAGCTTTTTCCCCGGCGTCAGCCAGATAGGGCCACACACGGTGCAGTTCGAGGCGGACGATTATTTCGAGGTGCTGCGGTTTTTCAAGTTCTGTCTCGCGTAGGCTGAAGGATGAACATCACGTTCCTGGGAACCGCCGCAGCGAATGCTTATCCAGAAGCCTTCTGCCGGTGCGCCAACTGCGAGCGCGCACGTGCACTCGGCGGACCGAGCCTGCGCAAGCGATCCGCCGCGCTGATCAACGACGATCTCCTGATTGACCTTGGCCCCGATATCATGACCGCCTCCTTCCTGCATAGGTGCCCCCTGACCAAAGTGCGTTACTGCCTGCAAACCCACGCTCACGCAGACCATCTCGACCCCTCACACTTCCTCTCGCGCAGCCCAGGGTACGGCGTCGTGGGTGCGCCCCGGCTGCACTTTTATGCCTCACCGGCCACGGGCCAACAGGCCGCGCAACTTCTCGAGCGGGATTGTGCCCCGGCTAGCCTGTTTGACCCTGAGATTGGCGAGCGCCTGAACCTGGAGATTCATCTGATCACGGCGCTGCAATCCTTTACCGTGGGCCCCTACCAGGTGATGGCGTTCCCGGCCAATCATGACCCAGCGGTGGAGCCCTTGCTCTACGCGGTCAAGGCGGGCGGACGCACGATCTTCTATGGCACCGATACAGCGACGTTGCTGGAGGACACGTGGCAGGCTTTTCACCGGCACGGGCTGCGCTTCGACGTGGTGATCCTCGATCACACCTACGGCCCTGAC
>DATKWP010000522.1:0-2925 GCA_035529535.1 Anaerolineae bacterium
CCTCCTCACCATGTCCCCCTGGTTCCTCCGCAACCTGCTCGCCGCCGGCTCGCTCCTTTCTCCGGCGGGGGCCAAGACGCTCTGGCTGCGTACCTACGACGACCTGTTCTGCTATCGGTGTGACCTCTCGCTGCAGTCGTACCTGGCGTGGGGCTGGCCGGAAATCCTGCGCTCCAAGTTGTGGGCCGCAGGGGTGAACCTGGAGCGGTTTCTGGCGGAAGATGGCCTGGTCTTCCTGTTACCGTTCATCCTCATCGGTCTTTACCGCCTGCGTCGCCACCCCCCTTTCTCCCTCTCCCTCATGTACCTCTTCCTCATCTACCTCCTCCATTCCCTCGCCTTCACCTTTCCTGGCCCTCGGGGCGGTTTCTTCCACGCCAGCGTGCCTGTGCTGCCCTTCCTGTTTGCCGCCGGTGCAGAGGGGGTGGAGGGTGCCGTGGGGTGGGTGGGCCGGCGGCGGCGCTGGAATTTGCGCCAGGCGCAGGCGGTGTTCGGTGTGGCGGCAGCCGTGCTGGCCGTACTCCTCAGCGTCTACGTGACGGCGCAGAAATTGCCCTCCTGGCAGCGTGCAGATGCGGTCTACCAGCAAATTGGCCAATGGCTGGCACGAAAAGGGATTGCAGAAGAAGTGGTGATGGTTGCCAATCCTCCGGCCTTCTGGTATCATACGCGGTGTCCCGCGGTGGCGGTGCCCAACAGTGATGTGGAGGTGTTGCTGGCAGTCGCCGACCGGTACGGTGCGCGCTATGTGCTGCTGGATCGGAACCGGCCGGCAGCGCTGGCCGGGCTGTATGCTCAAGAGCAACTCCATCCCCGCTTGCAGCCCGTGGCGGTGTGGCAGGATGGGCAGGAGCGCGTTGTCATGTACGCGGTGAAGTAGGTGCTCCCCGCCACCTACTGGGATTGACCTGGGTTCGCTGATGGTGCGCAGCCCAGTTGCGCATCTTGCCTATCGTGTGGTATACTAGGCGTATGTGACCAGCACAGGTTTTTCGGGAGGGGAGAGTCAGGTATGGCAGACAGGATCAAAGTAATGATTGTGGATGATCATCCGGTCTTCCGCCAGGGGTTGTGGAACGTCTTGGCTGCGCACGAGGACCTCAGTATCGTGGGCGAGGCGGCTGACGGTCCCGAGGCGGTGGAACGGGCCCAGGAACTGCTTCCAGATGTCGTGGTGATGGACATCAACCTGCCGACGATGAATGGGCTGCAAGCCACGCGCAAACTCAGGACGCTCTGCCCCTCCATCAACGTCATCATGCTCACCGCCTACGACGATGAGGAGCAGGTCTATCATTCGATCCGGGCAGGGGCATCGGCCTACTATTCCAAGGACGTCAGCCCTGAGCGGCTGGTGAACGTCATCCGGCACGTGCACCAGGGACGGTACGTCATCGGCGAATCCGTGCTGGACGAGAATGGGATTGGCGACTGGCTCTTGAAAGAGTTCCGCCGCTTCGGTGGAGGAATATTCGATGAGGAGGAGCATTTTCTTGCGCCGCTCTCTGCCCGTGAGATGGAGATCCTGGAGTTGGTGATCCAGGGTATGAGCAACCGGGAAATCGCCTACCACCTGGGCATCAGCCACCAGACGGTCAAGAACCACATGACGGCCATCCTGAGCAAACTGGGGGTGGCGGACCGGACCCAGGCAGCAGTATATGCCCTCCGGCATGGTTGGGTACCCTTGCGCAGAGAGGACAAGCGGGATCGGCGTTTCCTGGCCGGTATCATAGACAAGGCCGCGGGCCAAATCAGGAGCGAGTAGCATGGCGGCTTCAGCCGAAACCAGTGTGGAATCGCTTGACCAGTTCCTGGAAGAACGCGGCAAGGAGCGCGAGCAGACGCAGCGTGAACTCAAAGAGATCGAGCTGCTGATTCAACAGACTACCGCCGAAGTCGAGCGGCTGGCGCAACGCAACACCCAGGCGACCAATCGCTTGCGGCAGGTCGAGGCGATGTTGGATACCGTGCCGCGCGAGGACATCCGGGAGGCATATACCGCCGTCCTGGACACGCAACAGCGCCTCTTCACCATGCAGGGCCAGTTGGAGAAGCTGCAGAGCAATCAGCGTCTCATAGCCCGCTATCTCGACTTGCTCGGCAGGGCTCTGGAGATCGCCAGGCGGGCTGCGTACGTGCCCCAGGCCTCGGAAGAGGGCGAACCCGCCCAACCGGTCGTGGTCCGCATCATCGAGGCCCAGGAACGAGAACGACAGCGGCTCAGCCGCCAAATGCACGATGGCCCAGCCCAGTCCCTGACCAATCTCATTCTCCAGGCTGAGATCTGTGAGCGGTTGTTCGACGCCCAACCTCAGCGGGCACGGGAAGAACTGGCCAGTCTGACGAGCTCGGTGGCGGGGACCTTCCAGAAAGTCAGGGGCTTTATCCTTAACCTGCGTCCGATGATGCTGGATGACCTGGGAGTAGTCCCTACGCTCCGGCGGTTTGTGGATAGTTTTGCTGAGAATAGCGGAGTTCCTACTCACCTGACGGTGACCGGCAAGGAACAGCGACTGGCATCCCACAAGGAAGTGACGATCTTTCGCATCGTGCAAGAGTTGCTGAACAACGCGGTGGATTATGGCCATGCCAGCAGCGTTCAAATCAACATGGACATGGGGGATGCCCTGGCCCGGGTGGCGGTGGAAGACAACGGCAGCGGTTTTGAACTCTCCGATACCCTGAACTCGCCGGATGCGGAGCGATTGGGCCTGGCGACGATGCGTGAGCGGATCGAGATGCTGGGGGGGCATATTCGCTTCGACAGCAGCCTCGGCCGCGGAACCAAAGTCAGTTTTGAGTTGCCGGTCTCTTAATGGTGCGGTACACGGCATTAGGACCTAGTTCCTATTGCCATGCCGATGAGAATGGGATATAATGGAGCCGAAATTGACACAGAAGGGAGGTGAAAAACATGTTGTT
>DATKWP010000523.1:0-4038 GCA_035529535.1 Anaerolineae bacterium
GCTGGATTGGAACGAGGTGGGCAGCGCTGGCCTCCAGCAGGCCAACGGGATCGAGCGGCTGGTCCAGGCCGCCGTGGCCGCCGTCGGAGGGGGCGGTGGGATGGCGAACCCTCTGCGCCAGCGCCTACAGGCAGGCCAGGCCGCCGTGCTGGCCGATGGGTGGGATGAACTAGACCCGCAGCAGCGCCAGCGGGCTGCCGCGTGGCTGGCCGAACTGGTGCGCGCCCTGCCTGGGAACCTCTGGCTGGTCAGCGCTGGCTCGCGGGGCTACGCCCCGCTGACCGAAGCAGGCTTCGTCCCGCTGACGCTGGCGACGTGGGACGCCCGGCAGGCGGAGCGATTGGCCAGGCGATGGGCGGAGGCGAACGCGGCGAGGGGTGAGGCTTCCCAGCCAGCCGTCCTGCGCAACCTGGTGGCGGAATTGCAGCAAGCGGCGCGCGCGGGCACTCCGCCGTTGGAACTGGCACTGCGAGCGACGCTGGTGGTAGCGGACGGGCAGGCGCCGGCCCAGCGGGCCGCGTGCTTCGAGCGCGCGCTGGAGTTGTTCCTCGGCCAGGGGGGAGAGACGTGGGTGCCGGGAGTATGCCGGGCCGTGGCCGGGCAACTGGCGCTAAGGCTGCAGCAGGAGAGACGGACGACGGCGAGCCGTGCGGAAATTGAGGCCGCCATCGAGGTGGTGCTCCCTCCAGCGGAGGAACGTCCCTCCCGGGCGGCCGGCCACGCCTGGCGCGCACTGACCGGCGCGCGGGGGTTGATGCGCCCGGCCGGCCTGGACCGCTACACGTTCGCCAACCCGCTGTGGCAGGCGTACCTGGCGGCGCGCCAATTGGCCGGCGACGAGGGCGCTACAGCTATACTGGCCGAACGGCTGGAGGACCCCCAGTGGGCCGAAGTGCTGCGCTGGTGGGCCGAACTGGGTGACATGGGGTCACTGGTGGCAGCGTGGCTGCGCGGCCCCGACGACCTGTTCTGCACCCGCCTGCTTACGCTGAGTTCCTGGCTCCGCGCGGCCCCCGCCGGGGCCGCCTGGCGCGACGGGGCGATGGCGATGCTGGCGCGCAGTTTGCTCCAGCCGGGCCGCCCACCCCAGGTGCGGCAGGGACTGGCCGAGGCACTGGCCGCGACCGGCGTACCCGGCGTGACGTACTTTTTCAGGCAGGCGGTCCAGCACCCCGACCCTGGAGTGCGGGCGGCGGCCGTGCTGGGCTTGACGCGCACGGCGCGGGAGGCGGACCTGCCCGCGCTGGAGGCCGTAATGCAAGCTCAGGACGCGGCTGCGCGTGAGACGGTAGTGCGGGGGCTGGCACACCTGGGGTCCGACGCGGCGACGCGCTGGCTGGCCCGCATCATGCTGGAGGGAGACGAGACGTTCAGCCTCTTGGCGGCCCAGGCACTGGCCCAGTGTGGCGCAGAGGGGGTGGTCTTGTTGCACGAGGCCCTGACCCTGGAGGACGTGCTGGTGCGGCGGGCGGCGGTGTACGGGCTGGCCCAGTTGCAGGCGCGGGACGTGCTGGAGAAAGTGATCCGCGAGGAGCCGCAGTGGATCGTGCGCTCGGCGGCAACGGTGGCGCTGGTCGAACTGGAGGAGCGGGCGAACATCTCCGGGGCAGCCTCCCCACCCGCGATCGAGCAGTTGCCCTGGCTCATTTCGTGGGCGGCCGCACAGCGGGAAGGAGTGGGCGTGGGAGAGGCAGCACGGCGGATGCTGCGGCGGGCCTTGCAGGAAGGAGACCCCACGGTGCGGCAGGCGGCGGCGCAGACCCTGGCCCAGGCCGGGCGGCCCGACGACGTAGAGCCGCTGAAAGCGGCGCTGACCGGCGCCGATGCGGGCGTGGCAGGGGCGGCGCTGGAGGCGTTGGAGGAGATTGAGAGAAGGTACGGATTGCGGATTGCGGATTGAGGAATGAGGATTGCGGATTAGGGCTTGATTGCTTCCGGCGGACAACAGTCCGCCGACAGAGTGCTGGACTGTGGTCCAGCGCAAGCACCTTCACCGCGACACTCGATTGCTTCCGGCGAACCACAGTCCGCCGACAGAGTGCTGGACTGTGGTCCAGCGCAAGCACCTTCACCACGACACTCGATTGCTTCCGGCGGACTACAGTCCGCCGACAGAGCGCTGGACTGTGGTCCAGCGCAAGCACCTTCACCTGGCTAGAACAGGGCCAGGATGAGTGCCCGCAGCAGTTGCTCGATCAGCCACAGCACGATCAGGGCGATCATGGGGGTAAAGTCCAGCCCGCCCACAGGGGGGATGTAGCGGCGCAGGGGGGCCAGGACCGGTTCAGTGATGCGGATCAGGAAGCGCATGAGCGGGTGGTAATAACTGATGCGCAGCCACGGCAGCAGAGAGCGGGCAATGATGGCAAAAGTGTACAGCGTGAATAGCAGGTTGATCAGTTGCAATAGTAGCGTGACGACTCGAACGTTCACGGATGCCCCCCTAATGTGATATACCCGTAGTGGCGACTTTAGTCGCTCTTGTGCCTCGATAACGACTGAAGTCGTTACTACAGGCCACCACGTGGTCGCTCTTGTGCCTCGGCAACGACTAAAGTCGTTACTACGAACTGAGCGGTCACGCGGGCCGCGGGCCGAAGATGGCGCGCCCGATGCGCACCAGCGTGGCTCCCTGCTCAATCGCAATCTCGAAATCGTCGGTCATACCCATGGACAGGTGACGCCAGTCGCCGGACGGAAAGCGCTCCCGCAGCACATCCAACAGAGCGCGCAGGCTGGCAAAGACCGGCCGCACCACCTGGGGATCGGCGACGAACGGGGCCATGGTCATCAAGCCCTGTACCGCCAGGCCAGGCAGCGCCAGGATCTCTTCGACGGCGGCAAAGAACGCTCCCCGCCGCCCCTCGTCCTGCTCCCAGCCGCGCAGGTCAAAGCCGAACTTGGTCTCCTCGCCGGAGACGTTGCACTCTAATAGCACCGGCAGGATCCGCCCGGCCTCGTGCGCGAACTGGCTCAGCCGCCGGGCGACCTTGGGCCGATCCACGGAGTGGACGGTGTCGAAGCAGGCGACGACCGGCTGCGCTTTGCGGCTCTGCACGTGGCCGACCATGTGCCAGGTGGGCCGTGGGCCGGCGACGCGTGCGTGGACGGCCGGGATCTTGGGCAGCGCTTCTTCGACGCGGTTTTCGCCGAAATGACGCACGCCCGCCTGGTAGGCAGCGACGACCGCCTCGGGCGGGCAGGTCTTGCTCACGGCGACCAGGGTGACCGCAGCCGGGTCTCGCCCCACCCTGAGGGCGGCCTGTAATATGCGTTCCTGCACCTGGGCGAGATTGCGGGTCACGTCGTTCATTCCACCATCCCGATCAGAACGCCGAAGCGGCCGGTGCGGCCACCCTCGGCGCGGTGGGAGAAGAATTCGTCCACATGGCAGGCGGTGCAGACCCTCGCGTCCTCGATCTCCCTCACCCCCACGGCGCGGAGTTGGGCCTGTACCGCCGCGGGCATGTCCAGGTGGAACTGCCCGTTGACACGGCGCACGACGTCCGCTCCAGGCGGGCAGGCGACCTGGACCGCCGCCACGACCTCCGGCCCCACCTCGTAGCAGCAGGGGCCGATGGTGGGGCCCAGGCCGGCCCACAGGTCGGCGGGGTGGCAGCCCAGCCGCTCGACCAGCACCCGCACCGTGGCAGGCACGACCCCCACCGCCACCCCCTGCCAGCCGGCGTGGGCGAGGCCGGCGACGCGCCGCACGGGGTCGAAGAGCACGACCGGCGCGCAGTCGGCGAAGCGCAACAGCAGTGGGACGCCCGGCACGGCGGTCACCAGCGCGTCGGTGGCCGGCTGGACGAAGCCGCGATGGACGCGGCCTACAATGCCCACGCGCGCCCCGTGCACCTGGTGGGGGCTGACGACCTGGCGGGGGTCCAGCCCCAGCGCCTCCAGCGCGCGCCGGTGGTTCTCCTCCACGGCGGGCAGGTCGTCGCCGACGGTGTGGCCCAGGTTGAGGGTGGCATAGGGGGGCCGGCTCACCCCGCCGAGGCGGGTCAGCACAGCCTGGACCACCCCCCCAGCCCC
>DATKWP010000524.1:0-5428 GCA_035529535.1 Anaerolineae bacterium
CAGGCCGGATTGAACCAGAGCGACGCGGGCTGGCGGCGCATCATCGTCGAAAAGCCCTTCGGGCACGACCTGCCAAGCGCCCGCCGCCTCAACGAGCAGATCCACACCGTCTTCGACGAAAGTCAAATCTACCGCATTGACCACTACCTGGGCAAGGAGACGGTCCAGAACATCCTGACCTTCCGCTTCGCCAACGCCATCTTCGAGCCACTCTGGAACCGCAACTACGTGGACCACGTGCAGATCACCATGGCCGAAAGCGTCGGCGTGGGCCACCGCGCCGGTTACTACGACCAGGCCGGCGTGCTGCGGGACATATTCCAGAACCACCTGCTGCAACTGCTGAGCCTGACGGCGATGGAACCGCCCGCCATCTTCGAAGCCAACGCGCTGCGAGATGAAAAGGTCAAGGTGCTGCGTGCTGTGCGGCCCGTCAGCCGCGGCGTGCGCGGCCAGTACCGCGGCTACCACACGGAGCCAGGGGTGGCCCCGGATTCCCAGACCCCAACTTACGCCGCGCTGCAGTTGTTCGTGGACAACTGGCGCTGGCACGACGTCCCCTTCTACCTCCGCTCCGGAAAGAATCTGGCGGCCAAGACGACGGAGATGGCCATCCAGTTCAAGCGCGTGCCCCACTTGATGTTCCCACAGGTGCTGGACGACGAGATCACGCCCAACACTCTCTCCCTCTGCATTCAGCCCGACGAAGGGATCCGCCTGCACTTCGAGGCCAAAGAGCCGGGCACTGGGATGCGCACCCGCCCGGTGGACATGGAGTTCCACTATGCGGAGGACTTTAGCGCCCTGCCCGACGCCTACGAGCGGCTGCTGCTGGACGCGCTCCAGGCCGACGCCTCGCTGTTCGCACGCGCCGACGAGATCGAACTGGCCTGGGGGCTGGTGGATCCGCTCCTGGCCAGTTGGGAACGGCCAGATGCGCCGCCACTCGTGGCCTACGAGCCGGGGAGTTGGGGGCCGCCGGAGGCGGACGACTTCCTGGCCCAGGACGGCCGCGCCTGGCACTATGGCTGCGGCAAGCGTGGATAGGTGAATTTTTTCCTCAGGATTCCCTAGAAAAGCCATACAACCATTGACGTGCAACCTGCTCTTGTGGTATAGTGTATACGTAGATCCAGTGGCCGTCGGAGTCGCCGCAAGACCTGGATCAGCCAGGGTAAGGAGGATCAGAATGAACAGGCGAATCTTGATAGTCGTGGCCTTGGCATCGGCCCTGCTATTGGCCATGATCAGCACCACGGGTGCCCAGGGGCCAGTTCCTGGAGGCCTGGTACTCTGGAACAGGCTGGGCAGTGAAGAAGAAGTCCTGCATAGTGCCTTTGGGCCAGGCTTTGGCACACGTGAAGGCGTGCTCTACGTGGATGGCGAGTACGGTGGTGCGCTGGCCACCACAGGCGGGGAAAATGGAGGTGGCGGGTATCTGACCATGAGCCCGGACGACTTTTTCCCCGCAGACAAGACCCAAGGCACAGTGGAGGCCTGGTTTCAGAAGAGGACTGATGTCTTCATTCCTTTCGAAAGTCCCCTGGTGGGCGTATTTGGGTGGCAACCATATGGAGACTTTCCCACTAGGAGCTACCAGGCCATCATAGCCTACTGGACGGACGGCTTTACCGGATGGGGTGGCCTCGAGTTCACGATTACTGAGAGTGATCAGGTGTGGCACCGCGCCAACGATCTGGGCTGGGATGACGTCCCGGTAGGGCAGTGGGTACACGTCGCCTTCGTGTGGGACCTGGCAGGCATTGATGGCACACAGGACAGAATGAGAATCTATCGCGACGGTGTGCTCGTGGGAACGAACAGCGATCCAATCCCCGGCATCAGGGAAGACACGGCCGAGGTCAGGATACTGGGCCACCATGCATATTCCAGGTTCGGCCAGCCCACACTCTATCTCGACAACCTCAAAGTCTGGGACTATGCCAAGACCGACTTCTCGGACAGGTTCTACGAAGGCTTCCCGCCGGTCGAAGTCGAAGTCGAGATTGACGTCAAGCCGGGTAGCCACCCCAACAGCATCAACCTCGGATCTCGGGGGGTGGTACCTGTGGCGGTGTGGACCACCGACGAGTTCGATGCCACTACCATTGACCCCGGCACTGTCAAGTTCGCCAGCGCCTCACCGGACAAGTGGACCGAACAGGACGTGGACGGTGATGGCGATCTGGATCTGGTGTTGCACTTTAGGACTCAGAGCCTGGACCTGGAGCCGGGCAGCACCGAGGCTGAACTGACCGGCGTTACGAGCGATGGGACATGTATCCGGGGAACGGACACGGTGAACATCGTACCGCATAACAAGACACGATGAGAGTGACTCACCGACGGCCACTGGCTCTTTGCTAGACTAAGGGTTCCAGTCCCCCCTGCCTGTATCGCTCGAGCGCTTCGCGCACAGTCAGCCCCTCAGGGGCCAGGTAGACGGTGACCGCCAGCGCCTGCAAGGCCCTGCAACACTCAGCATGGATCTGAGGAGTGATGAGTACGTCAGCCCCGCTGCGGACCACCGCCCGGATGCCCTGCAGGTTCACCTCCCGCGTTGGCCCGTCCGGCTCCACCTGCACGGCCTCCCACTCCAGCGTCGCCGGGTCTACGACGACGAAAAAAGAACAGGTGCCGAAGCGCAGTCCCAGGGGTGCTTCCAGCCCTTCGCCCTGCGAGACAATGGCGACGCGGGTGTGCACGCCTTGACGCGACTCAGGGGTCGGCAGGCCGGTAGCCTTGTAGCGCGCGATGGCCTCCTGCACGGTCATGCCCTCCACGCCGTCAATGACCTCGATGCCCAGGTCGAGCAGCACCTGGCGGCAGGCGTCTTTGATGCGGCCGGTGATCACGGCGCTCACGCCCTGCCCGGCGACGGCCCGGATGGCGGCCAGGCTGACCCGCTCCGGGCTGTCCAGGTGGGGCGGAACGCTCACGACGACGTATTCCATGGTGTCCAGGTCGAATACGAGGAACTGGGAGCACATGCCGAACTGGATGCCCACCCACGCTTCCGGCACCGTTCCCAATGATGCCACCGCCACTTTCATCTCTAGCCCCCTATTCTCTGCTCCCTGATCACTGCTCACTGATCACTACTCCCTAATCACTGATCACTGCTCCCTGCTCACCACTTCGATCTTCACCGCGCAGACCTTGTACTCGGGTATCTTGGCGATGGGGTCCACCGCGGCGTTGGTGAGCGCGTTGGCCGCCGCCTCCGCAAAGTGGAACGGGATGAACACGATGCCCGGCTTGATGCGCGACGTCACCCGCACCCCCAGTTCGATCTCCCCACGCCGGCTGGCCACCCGCACCCGCTTCCCCCCGTTCAGCCCGATCCTGGCCGCGTCGTCCGGATGTATCTCGACGTAGGCCTCCGGCACCTCCTGCTCCAGTTTCTCCGATCGCCGCGTCATCGTACCCGTGTGCCAGTGGAACATCAGCCGCCCCGTGGTCAGGGTGAAGGGGTACTCCTCGTCCGGCAATTCCGCCGGCTCCTTGAACTCGATGGCGTGGAACAGACCCTGGCCACGCGAGAACTTGTTCTTGTGCAGGTAGGGAGTGCCGGGATGGTCTGGCGTGGGGCACGGCCATTGCAGGAAGCCCAGTTCCTCCAACCGTTCGTAAGTCACGCCGCCATAACTGGGCGTCAGTTGAGCCACTTCTGCCATCACATCCTTGGGCGACGCGAAGTCAAAGCCCCTGGTGGCCCCCATGCACCTGGCCAACTCGCAGATGATCTCCCAGTCGGCCTTGGCATCACCTGGGGGATCAATCGCTTTCCGCACCCGCTGGACACGCCGGTCGGTGCCGGTGAAGGTGCCGTCTTTCTCGGCGAACGAGGCGCCCGGCAGCACCACGTGCGCCAATTCTGCCGTCTCGGAGAGAAAGATGTCCTGCACCACCAGGAACTCGGCCTGCTCCAGGCAGTGGCGGGCGTGGTTGATGTCGGGATCGGCGACCATGGGATTCTCACCCATGATGAACAGCCCGCGCACCTTCGGATGTTTGTTATCCGCGCCCTCCCCAACCGCGTTGACGACCTCCGTCACCGTCAGGCCGACCTTCATATCGGACGTGCTGCCCCAGGCTTTCTCGAACTTGTCGTGGGCATCCTGCGAGGTGACCGGCTGGTAGCCGGGGTAGACGTTCGGCAGGCCACCCACGTCGCACGCTCCCTGGACGTTGTTCTGCCCGCGCAGCGGGTTCACGCCGCCGCCGGCCACGCCCACGTTGCCGCAGAGCATGGCCAGGTTGGCACAACTCTTGACGTTGTCAACGCCGGTCGTGTGTTGCGTAATACCCATGGCGTAGACGATGGCGGCAGGCTTGTTCGTCGCGTACATGCGCGCCGCCTGGCGCAGTTTTTCGGCCGGGATGCCGCTGATCTCCTCGACGCGCTCCGGCGTGTACTGCTCCACCACCGCCTTCATCCCCTCGTACCCCTCGGTACGTGCAGCGACGTAGGCCTGATCTTGCAGCCCTTCGCTGATGATGACGTTCATCAGCCCGTTGAGCACGGCGACGTCGCTGCCCGGGCGGAAGGGCACGTAGAGGTCTGCCAGGCGGGCCATCTGGGTCTCACGCGGGTCAATCACGACCAGTTTGGCCCCCCGCTCCTCCCTGGCTTTCATGATGCGGCTGGCGATGAGCGGGTGCCCTTCGGACGTGTTGGAGCCCATGATGAGGAAGCAGTTCGTGTATATCTCGAACTCGGGGATCGAGTTCGTCATCGCGCCACTCCCGAACGCGGCGGCCAGACCGGCCACCGTGGGAGCGTGTCAGAGACGGGCGCAGTGATCTACGTTATTGGTGCCGATCACTGCCCGGGCCCACTTTTGAACCAGATAGTTCTCCTCGTTGGTGCACTTGGCCGAACACAGGAAGGCCGTGCTGCCCGGGCCAGACTCGGCCTTGAACGTTCCCAGCCGCCCGGCGATGAGTGACAGCGCCTCATCCCAGGTTGCCTCGACCAACTTGCCGTCCTTGCGGACCAGTGGAGTGGTCAGCCGGTCGGGATGGTAGACGAACCCGGCGGCGTTCCAGCCCTTGATGCACAACTTGCCCTGGCTCACGTCGTTGGTCTTGGCCGGCCAGATGCCGGTGATGCGGCCGTCGAGCACCTCGAGATAGAGCCCGCAGCCGCAGCCGCAGTACACGCACGTCGTCAATACATTCTTGTATTCCATATCGTCCTCGTCTCCTCGCTCCTACCCTAATGGCCGACACTGGCACGCAGCGGTGCGTCGGTCAGGGTGAGGGAAAGCGGCGGCTGCACCGCGATGTCGGCACCGGGGACGTAACCCAGCAGCGTCTCCATGTCCCGCCGCATCAGGTCGTAGAGCACCGTGAGCGGGATGTGAGCCGAACAGGTCAACTCGCACTGGCGGCAGGCGACGCAGCGGCTGGCCATGTGCATGGC
>DATKWP010000525.1:0-4858 GCA_035529535.1 Anaerolineae bacterium
TCGCCAGTGCAGGGTGAGGGGGTCGTACCAGATGAGTTCGGGCGGCGGGTTCTGGGTGCGGTACAGTTCGAACTGGGCGCGGCGCTGGTTGAGGGTTTCCTGGTCCACCCGTTGCTCGCCCCGGCTGTGCGCGAAGGCCAGTAACTCGTCCAGGGTGTAGAACATCACAGTATCGTCGGGGCGCCCGGGATAAAAGTGCTGGGCCAGGTAGCGCGCTGCCAGCCCGTAGGTGGCCTGGCGCAGCGCGATGTTGCTCTTAGAGTCCTCTCGCCAGGAGATGAGTTGTTGCCCCCAGCGCAGGACACGCTGCCAGAGCAGCCGCTGGAACGGGTTCATGCGCCGGAGGGCCTGGAGGGCGACCTGGCGGGCGGCCTCGGCGCGCTTCTCGGGCGGCTCGCTCTCGCCCAGTTGGCCGGCCACCGCCAACAGGATGTGCTCGGGCCGGTCGGCCAACCGCTCGGTCTCAAAGTCCGCTTCGTAACGGAAACCGCGATGGCCGTACTCGCGCAGGAAGGTGCGCATGCCGGCGACGAGGGGGGCAGCGGCGGGGACTGCGCTGTAGGCATCGAGTTCGACCGTACCATCCATCAACATGCGGCGCACTTGCGGGCCACAGGCTTCGGCAGTCTGGCGCAGTTCCCAAACGCGCTGGCCGATCAGCGACGTAGTCGTCTCCCGGCCGATGAAGAGGCCGAGCAAGTGCGGCGCTCGTTGGCGCAGGACGCCGTCCAGGGTGGTGATGGTCAGGGAGACGACGATGTGGGCACGGTCGGCCTCCCGGCTCAGGGTGTAGAGCTCGGGCTCGAACAGTGCCCAGATGATCGAGAGAGGGTCCTCTGGCTTCTCCCGCAGTTGCCAGTAAAAGTCGCTCAGTTTGCGATTGAGGTCAGACAACTGGTGGCGGTAGAAATTGGCCGCCCAGCGGTAGGTACGAAGCAACCGCGCGGGCAGCCGCAACTGCCGCTCCCGGGGCACCTGGGCGGTGGCCTCGACCAGCCCGGCCGGCGCTCCTACCGACTGGGGGTCGAAGGGCATCACAGCGCCCATGTTGCGGGCGTAGTAGTTGATGTTGAGGTACAGGTTGCCCTGTACGACTGCGGTGGGCTTTAACGTTTGGTCAAAGTCCGAGGTATCCCCTGCCAACTGGCTCAGGAACCAGGATATTTGGGCGTCCAGCCCCGACTCAGTCATCGTCACGGTCACCGGCCGTGCGACGCTGGTTGACTCTTGGGTGTTATGCCCGCTCAGCAACCATTCGGTCATTTCAGCCTCCTTGCCTGATCCAAGAAACCAGTGATCTTGCTCCCATCCGGGGCGGTGAACAGCGCCGGGCCGATGTCGTCCCGGTACAAATCGCCCGGTTGGGGGGTATCGCGAAGGTCCTCGTGGCCGGCCAATCCCAGGTAGGCCACCAGGGGCGGTGCCAGGCGCTGGAAGAGCCACCTATCGAACCCGGCCTGGGGGTCCTCGATGGACCAGCCCTCGCCAGCGGTGGAAATCTGGGGAGCGCGAACCGGCACAAAACGACCAGCGGAGGTGAGGAAGCGGCCGAAGGAAAGGACCTGGCTCCCCATCTCGACGACGGCCACGTAGAAGCGGCCGGGGAGGCAGGTGATCGTCCAGGCCGATGCCGCTCCCATCGGGCGCTGCCCCCAACTGTGGTCGCGGTAGCACAGCAGTTTGCCCTCCCACGTTTCCGGGCCGATGCTCAGGTGGCCGGTGAGCCAACCGTCCTGCTGGGCCTGTTGGTAGGAGCCATAGCCGTAGCAGGCGGGCTCGTCTGTGGCGGCGAAGGTCAGGTCGAGGCCGGCCTGGAGCGCTGATCCTCCCCCTACCTCCTGCAGGGTGGCCTGAAAACGGCATTGCCAGCCTTGCCAGGGTTCCAGGCAGGTCACGTTCAGAGCGGCACCGGAGGCGTCCGAGGCGGGCAGCGGGGGATCCGGGAGCGCAGTCCGCTGCTGGTGCACCCAGGTGCGGCCGCCAAAGTGGAGGGCCACGAGTTCCAGCACAGCGTCCCGGTCGAGGAGGGTGCGCAGGAAGCCGTGGACTTGCCCGTCTGGGGAGGTGAAGAGGAAGTAGAGTGCTTCGTGCTCACCTGGCTTGAGATTATGTCGGTAGTCGTCTGTGGCAGCGAGAGTGATCATGTGTTTCTGCTATCTCTGCTCAAGATCTCTACGGCACCTGTGCCGCCGTCCACGCGCAACCATTGTCCATCCCTTACCCGGCGCGTGGCCTCTGGAATGCCAACTACGGCAGGCAGGCCATTTTCCCGTGCGACGATGGCGGCGTGGGAGATGACACCTCCTAACTCGGTAACGACCGCGCTCAGCCGCGGGAACAGGCTGGACCACGCCGGGTCGGTCAGACGAGTGACGAGGACTACTGGCTCCCTTAGTTTGAGCAACCGCCGTCCGGCGTCCAATGGGTCATTGGTCACCACTGCCATGCCCTCGGCCGGCCCGCTGCCAGCGCTAGCGGCGATGCCCTGTAGTCGTGATATGTCGGGGGCAAATGCTCGTTCGTCCTGTTCCAGCGCGGGTCTCCAGTGCTGGGTGGCAGGGTCATACCAGATCAACTCCGGCGGAGGGGATTGCGTTTCTTGAAGTCGGAACTGCGCCCGGCGTCTGTCGAGGATTGCCTGTTCTACTCGCTGCTCGCCATGGCTGCGTGCGAAGGCGAGAAACTCATCAATCGTGTAGAACATCATGATATCGTCGGGGTAGTTGCGGTAAAAGTGACGTGCCAGGCAGCGAGCGGCCAGCCCGTAGGTCGCCTGATGGAGCGCGACGTGACTCTTGGACATCTCCCGCCAGGCGATGAGTTGCTGTCCCCAGCGCAGAACACGTCGCCAGAGCAAGCGCTGGGCCGGGTTCATGCGTCGCAGCGCCTCCAACGCAACCTGGCGGGCGGCCTGTGCCCGCACCTCAGGTGTCTCGTCCTCACTTAGTTGCGCAGCCGCGGCCAACAAGATGTGCTCCGGACGGTCTGCCAACCGCTCAGTCGCCCAATCGCCCTCGTGGCGGAAGCCGCGGTGCCCGTACTCGTGGAGGAAGGCCTCGAGATGAGTGACAAATAGGGCCGCTGCAGGGAGTGTCCTGTAGATGTCCAGGTCCACCATACCCTCAGCCAGCATCCGTTGTACCTCTGGCCCGCACGTTTTGGCCGTCTGACACAATTCCCAGATGCGCTGGCCGATCAACGAGGTGGCGGTGGCTTGACCAGCGAAAAGACTGAGCAACTGCGGAGCCCGTTGGCGCACCAGGCTGTCGAGTCCCGCAATGATGAGTGCACTGATCAGGTTAGAGCGCGTGTTGGAGAACCTCTCATAGGTTTCTGGTTCGAACAGCGACCAAATGAGCGGAAGAGGGACGTCGGGTTCCTCTCTCAGTTTCCAGTACATCTCCCTTAGTTCCCGGTTGATGGCAGGCAGCACAGACGTATGAAAGTGGGCTGCCTGGCGGTAGACACGGAGCACGCGCATGGGTAGCCGCAGTTGTTGCTTTCTGGAAGATGGAGGGGGCTGCTCCAGGTCCGCTGCCAGCGCGGCTGGCACCCCGACCGATTCAGTGTCGAACGGGAGCACCGCTCCGAGGTTGCGGACGAAGAAGTTGATGTTCAGGTACCAGCGGCCCTGGACAAACAGGCTAGGTTTCAGTGTAGGGTCCAGGCAGCCTGTGCTCTGCGCCAGTTCGTGCACAAACCAGTTGATCTGGGCATCCAGGTGAGTCTCGGACATCGTCGAAACGATGGGGGGCGTGGTGCCCAGGGTTTCCTGGGTATTCTGTCCTCCCAGCAGCCATTCTGTCATCGTCGCCTCCTTCTTGGCTTCCACTGAGCAGAGTCCACTATTCCACGCGCAGCAGCGTGTTACGCCTCCTTTGCGTCGATCTGTTCGCGGCATCCATGCTGGAGCATCCATGCACAGTCGCCTGCTGCTCCTATATTCGTGGACATACGTAGCAAGGACTCAGGCCCACGTGCAGGGACAATCTGGACACCACGCTGGCAATGGATGCTGGCCAGGAACGAGCGTCCATCGTCCGTCCGCGCCTCGACCTGGGCCTCACCCACCAGCATCGTCGTGTCGTCGCACTGGGCCTGTACACGGATTTGCGAAAGTGGATGCGTGTTGCCCCCGGTATGGATGAATCCACCGCCTGTCCAATCTTCTGCTCCGGCCCGGCCGTACGCCAGTACGAGATATTCGTCGGGATGGAGCAGGTTGACCCAGTACCACTCCTCCGCTTGGAGCCAATCGCGCACGCCCCACGAGTGATCCCGGACGCCCAGGCCGGTGACCTGCTGAATCGCATCATCGCCAACCTGCACAGTGCCGGTCCATTGGCCCACCTGTTCGTAGTGGTGTGTCTGTGAGCCCAGAAAGTCCAGGGCTGCTGGAGGATACAGGTACGGTGGCATCATCCCCTGGAAATCCAGGTCCAACACGACCGGCGTGCGCCTGGCCGCCTGCCCGGAATAGGCCTTCAAGACGAAGGACGTGATTTCCTGCTTCTCGTCCAGGGGAAGGACGAGAGACTGGCCGGCGATATGGATGTGCCATCGTTCGAGTGGGGTGATGCAGTGGTAGGATACAGGGGTGGCCCGCAGGGCGGAAGGCGTGAATTCCGCCAGTGGCCCTGGTTCGACGAGTATGAGGGCCTGGTCTCGATAGTACACCAGTACCAGGCGCTCGGCGACGTTCTGGTGTGGGCGCAAACCGATGGTGGTTTCTGCGGCGAGGTCTGATCCCAGGAGGTTAAAGTAGTAGCTTTCTCTCCAGAGAGGGTCAGTGGTCGGTTGATGAAGATGTTCATGTGAGGCGTTCATTGAAAGGTCTCTGCGATACTCGTTGCTGCTT
>DATKWP010000526.1:0-18837 GCA_035529535.1 Anaerolineae bacterium
CTGGTGCAGACGGTCGTCTTGTCCCGGGTGAGCCTGTGGGGAGCGCGGCCGGACCTGATGCTGGTGGCCGTGTTGGTCTGGGCGGTGGTGCGCGGCGTGGACGAGGCGCTGGTGTGGGGGTTCATCGGTGGGCTGATCGTGGATCTGCTCTCCGGCGGGCCGTTGGGCGCCACCGTGCTGGCGCTGGTGGCGGTGGCGTTCGTGGCCGGGCAGCCGGTGGGACAGGGGATCGGTTCACCGGTGGTCCGGCTGGTGCTGCTGGCGCTGCCCAGCGTGATCGTCTATCACCTGGTCCTGTTGGCCGTGCTGGCCTATACCGGACGGGCGGTGGACTGGGGAGGGGCACTCTCGCAGGTGGCCGGGCCGTCGGCCTTGCTCAACGCGGTTCTCGCCCCGTTCGTGGAGCGGCCGCTGGGCTGGCTGGAGCGGAGAACCCGGCGCGAGGGGTTTGCGCTGTGAGCGTGAGACCAGGTAAAGGGCCATCGCAGATCGCCCAGGGAGGCTGGACGGCGCGCTGGGCGACCATCAAGGGGTCGCCCCGGGTCCTGCTGCTGGGCTTGCTCATCCTGGGGGTCTTGGGCCTGTTTGGGTTGCGCCTGTGGAGCCTGCAGTTTGTGCAGGGAGAATACTACCGCGAGCGGGCCAGCCGGCAGAGCACGCGGCCCGACACCATCCCGACTGCACGGGGCATCATCTACGACAGGAACGGTACCACGCTGGTACACAACGTCCCCAGTTTCGACGTCACGGTCGTCCCCGTTTACCTGCCCGACGACGAGGAGCAGGCGCAGGACGTGCTCATCCGCCTGGCGATGCTTCTGAACATGCCCTACACGACGGCTGGGATGCGCAGCGGTGAAGAAGAGCCTCTGCCCGGCGTGCGCGAGATCGTGGAGGGGGTAGGGGACCTGGCCCCCTACAGCCCGGTGGTGGTCAAGCGGGGAGTAGAGCGGGACACGGCGTTGCTGGTGGCACAGCAGGCGCTGCTCCTGCCCGGTGTTTCGGTCCAGTTGGAGTCGGCGCGGAAATATCCGTATGGTACACTTGTGTCGCACGTGCTGGGCTACATGCTGCCCATTCCTGAGGAGAAGGAGGAGGAGTTTGTGGCTCAGGGCTACGACGCGGCTACGGACCGCGTCGGTTTCGATGGGGTAGAGTACACCTACGAGGACGTGTTGCGGGGGCAGAAGGGGCAGCGCATCATCGAGGAGGACGTGCTGGGCCGTATGATCCGCGTGGTGGCGGAGCCGGTCGCGCCTGTACCGGGCCACAACGTGGTTCTGACGCTGGACGTGGAACTGCAAAAGTTCGTCGAGGAGGCGTTGCAGCGCGGGATGGCGGATCCGGCCGCGAACTCGCCGCGTGGGGTGGCGATCGTGATGAATCCGCAGACGGGCGAGGTCCTGGCCATGGTCAGCCTGCCGACCTACGATGACAACGTCTTCACCCAGGGTGCCTCGGCGCGCGATCTGCAGCGCTTGTACGAGGACGTCCACCGGCCGATGATGAACCACGCCATCGCCGATCGTCTGCCGCCTGGGTCGGTGTTCAAGATCGTGCTGGCGGCCGGGGCACTCCAGGAGGGGGTGCTGACGCCCCACACCCGCATTACCTGCCCCGGGACCATCGTCGTGCCCAACAAATATTACCCGAATGACCCTGGCCGCGCGCAACCGTTTCACTGCTGGAACCGCTACGGCCACGGCACGTTGGATATCGTGGGCGCGTTGGTCAATTCATGCGACATTTTCTTCTACGAGACCGGTGGCGGTTTCGAGGAGACCCACTTCCGTGGGCTGGGGGTGGATCGGATTGCCCAATATGCCCGCCTGTTCGGCTTCGGAGAGCCGACCGGCGTAGAGTTGCCGTCCGAGGTGGGCGGCCTGGTGCCCACCTCGAGTTGGAAGCGGCTGACGGTCGGTGAATCCTGGTCTACGGGCGACACCTACAACCTGTCCATCGGGCAGGGGTATCTCGAGGTGACCCCCTTGCAGATGCTCAACGCCATCAACGTCGTCGCCAACGGCGGCACGTTCTATCGTCCGCGCGTCGTCCACCACGTCACCGATGCCCAGGGGGCGGTGCTCCAGCCCTTCGAGCCGGAGATCGTCCGCACGCTGCCGATCAGTGCGGAGAACTGGTCGCTGATCCAGCAGGGGATGGAGGGGGCGGTGGCCTACGGCACGGCGACGCGCGCCCAGATTCCGGAATTGCGCATCGCCGGCAAGACCGGCACTGCCCAGTACTGCGACGACATCGCGCTGGAGAACGGGACCTGCGGCGTGGGGCTGGAGCAGCCAACCCACGCCTGGTTTGCCGCGTTTGCACCGGTCGAGCAGCCGGAGGTCTCGGCCATCGTCTTCCTCTATAACGGCGGCGAAGGGTCGACGACGGCCGTGCCGGTAGTGCACGACATCCTGGAATACTACTTAAAGCGCGGCGAGCCAACCTCCTAATCGTCCCCTTTTCACAATCCCCGTTTCTGTGCTATAATTTCCCCACTATACAGGTGGAAAGCGGGTCAGCCCAGGCATGATGATCACCATTAGAGGCATCCGCCAGGGATTGCTGGTCACGTTGGGAGAAGGAGATTGGGGGGCGGGGCTCGCAGGTTTGGAGGCGCGTCTTGGCTCGAGCCCTGCCTTCTTCCGTGGGGGCCGGGTGGCGCTGGACGTCGGGACGCGGGAGTTGAGCCGCGCCGAAATTCAGGAGGCCCACCTGCTCCTGGCCCGCCACCAGGTCGAGTTGTGGGCGGTGGTCAGCACGAACCCGGCCACGGAGAGCGCAGCGCGAGAATTGGGGTTGGTGATTGACCTGGGCCTGGCGCACCCTCGCGGGCTGCAGGTAGTGCCCGAGGAGGGCGGCGAGGGCGAGGAGCCCGCTAGCGAGGGGTTGGTTGTGCGGCGCACGCTGCGTTCCGGGCAGAGCCTGCGCCACCCGGGCCACGTCGTGGTCATCGGCGACGTCAACCCCGGGGCAGAAGTGGTGGCCGGGGGCGACATCGTGGTGTGGGGCCGGGTGCGCGGGTTGGTGCACGCGGGGGCGCTAGGAGATGAAGGGGCGATGATCTGTGCACTCGACCTGGCTCCCACCCAACTCCGCATCGCCGGCATCATCGCACGCTCCCCGGAGGAGAAACGGCGCAAGCCTGAGCCGGAGGTGGCCCAGGTGCGCGATGGACAGATCGTGGCGTTGCCGTGGCACGCCGGCGACGTGGGGCGGGGAAGGTGAGGACGATATGGCAGCAAGAGTGGTGACGGTGACTTCCGGCAAGGGTGGGGTGGGCAAGACGACGCTGGTGGGCAACCTGGGCGTCGCGCTGGCCATGCGAGGGCAGCGGGTCGTGGTCATTGACGCTGACGTCGGCTTGCGCAACCTGGACGTGATGCTGGGGTTGGAGAACCGCATCGTCTACGACCTGGTGGACGTGATTGAAGGACGGTGCCGGTTGCGCCAGGCGCTGGTGCACGACAAGCGCCTGTCGGAACTGTTCCTGCTGCCGGCGGCGCAGACGCGCGACAAGAGCGCGGTCCAGCCCGAGGACATGGTGCGCATCTGCGACGAGTTGCGGGACCAGCACGATTTCATCCTGGTGGACTCGGCCGCCGGCATCGAGCAGGGGTTCCGTTACGCGATCGCGCCGGCCGACGAAGTCCTGGTGATTACCACCCCGGAGGTAGCGGCGGTGCGCGACGCCGATCGCGTCGTCGGGCTGATCGAGGCGGACGAGAAGGGGCCGGTGCGGTTGGTCATCAACCGGATCAAGCCGGACATGGTGCGGCGCGGCGAGATGCTGGACATCGCCGACGTGCTCGAGTTACTGGCCGTGGACCTCATCGGCATCGTGCCAGAGGACACGGCCATCCTGGTCGCCGCGAACCAGGGCCGGCCGCTGGCCTTCTCCGCCGATAGTTCGCTGGCCGGCCGGGCGTTTCACAACATCGCTCGCCGGCTGATGGGGGAGGACGTACCGTTCCTGACACTACGCGAGCCCGGGATGTGGGGACGGCTGTTTCGCCTGGTGCGCTCGGAGGGGAATTGACCATGGGAATCTTTGAACGCCTGTTGGGCCGTCGGGAGAAAGCCTCCAGCGGAGAGGTGGCCAAGAAGCGGCTGCGGCTGGTGCTGGCCCACGACCGGTCGAACATCTCCCCGGCATTGCTGGACACACTCAAGGACGAGATCATCACCGTGATTTCGCGCCACGTGGCAATTGACCCCGAGGGGGTCGAAGTGACGTTTTTCCAGAGTGCGCGCGAGACGCGCCTGGTCGCCGACATCCCCTTGTTGCCACGGCGCACACAACGCAAGAAGTGAGATGACGAGGCTTAGGCTCTGGCGACACTTTGATTATATATTGCTGGTCGCGACGATCCTGCTGACCGCCTACGGGGTGCTGATGATCTACAGCGCCAACCTGGGCAGCCTTGACCCCGCGCTGCAAGACCTGTGGCGGCGGCAGGCCATCATCGGGGCGGCCGGCATCGGCCTGATCCTGTTGCTGGCCGCCTTCCCGCGCGACTACCAGTGGCTGGGCGACTTTTGGTGGCTGGCCTACCTGCTGGCGGTGGTCTTGCTGGTGCTCGTGCTCTTCGTCGGGCAAAGCCAGATCGGCCAGGTCAGCGGCTGGATTGACCTGGGCGCCTTCCGCTTCCAACCCTCGTTCCTGGCGATGAACCTGCTCGTCATCTCGGTGGGTGCCATCCTCGGCCGGCACCGGCGGAGGCGGCGCGATGCGGCCAGTCTGCCGCTGTTTGGAACGCCGAAGACGAGCCTGACCGAGGTGGCCGCCGACCGCCCGGATTTCGCAAGTTACGCAGGTTCGGTGGTGATGACGCTGGTTTTGGCCGGGTTGATCTTTCGGGAACCCGACATGGCCACGGCGGCCGTGCTCGTCTTCATGTGGCTGATCATGCTGTTCGTGTCGGAAATGCGCATGCGGTACCTGGCGTTGACGGTGTTATTGGGGCTGGGAGCGCTGGTCCCGCTGTGGCAACTGATGGCGCGCTATCCGTACATGCTCGAGCGGCTGTATGGGTTCCTGAGCCCGGGCAGCAATCCCGACGTGAAATATCAACTGGACCAGGCCTTCATCGCCATCGGTTCGGGAGGGCTATTGGGGAAGGGGCTGGGCCAGGGCACGCAGAGCCAACTGCGCTACCTGCCGGTGCGCCATACCGACTTTATCCTCGCCGTCGTGGCCGAGGAACTGGGCTTCGTGGGGGTGATGCTGCTGTTTGCTCTGTACGTGCTGCTGTTCTGGCGTTTGTTGCGCATCATCCTGATCGCGCCCGATGCCTATGGACGGCTGCTGGCGGCGGGGACGCTGGCCATGATCCTGTTCCAGTTTACTGTCAACGTCGGCATGAACCTGGGACTGTTGCCCGTGGCGGGGCTGCCACTGCCGTTCATCAGTTACGCCCCGGCCTCGCTGCTGACGACGATGATCGGCATCGGGCTGGCGGAGAACGTGGTGATGCGCCATCGCAGGTTAGAGTTTTGAGGTGGACAATGAGGGAAGGGACAAGTGATCAGCGAACAGGGAATGGGACCGCAAGCGGGCTCGCTCCCTCCAATTTCATCCGGGAGTGGGTCAGGGAGGACCTGAGGACGGGCCGGTTCGGCGGCCGGGTGCATACGCGCTTCCCGCCGGAGCCAAACGGCTACCTGCACATCGGGCACGCCAAGGCGATCAGCATAAACTTTGGGATCGCCGAAGAGTTTGGCGGCCTGTGTAACCTGCGCTTCGACGACACCAACCCCAGCAAAGAGGAAGCCGAGTACGTGGATTCCATGCAGGAGGACGTGCGCTGGCTGGGGTACGATTGGGGCGACCGGCTGTTCTATGCGTCGGGCTACTTTCAGCAGTTGTACGAGTACGCCGTGCAGTTGATCCAGAAGGGCAAGGCGTACGTGTGCGACCTGAGCCCGGACGAGGTACGCGAGTACCGTGGCACGCTGACGGTACCGGGCAAGGACAGCCCCTATCGCAACCGTTTGGTCGAGGAGAACCTGGACCTGTTCGCCCGCATGCGGGCCGGCGAGTTCCCCGACGGCTCGCGCACGCTGCGGGCCAGGATTGACATGGCCTCCCCTAACATCAACCTGCGGGACCCGGTCATGTACCGCATCCTGCACGTGCCGCACCACCGCACGGGCAGCGAGTGGTGCATCTACCCGATGTACGACTGGGCCCACGGCCAGTGCGACTCCATCGAGGGGGTCACCCATTCGTTGTGTGACCTGGGATACGAGGACCATCGCCCGCTGTACGATTGGTTCCTGGATCAACTGGGGATCTATCATCCGCAGCAGATCGAGTTCGCCCGCCTCAACCTCAATTACACGGTACTGAGCAAGCGCTTCCTGCGCCATCTGGTCGCGGAAGGGCACATCAGAGGCTGGGACGACCCGCGCATGCCGACGCTGGCGGGGATGCGCCGGCGCGGCTACACGCCGCAGTCCATTCGCACCTTCTGCGAGCGGATCGGGGTGGCCAAGGCCGATAACCTGGTGGACATTGCACTTCTGGAGCACTGTATCCGCGAGGACTTGAACCGGCGCGCCCCGCGCGTGATGGGGGTGTTGCGCCCCTTGCGGGTGGTGATTGACAATTACCCGGAGGGGTTGGTAGAGGAGATGGAGGCCGTCAACAACCCGGAGGACCCCAGCGCCGGGACGCGCCGGGTGCCCTTCTCGCGCGTGCTGTACATTGAGCGGGACGACTTTCGGGAGGAGCCGCCGCCCAAGTTCTACCGGTTGGCCCCCGGGCGCGAGGTGCGGCTGCGATACGCCTACTTTGTCACGTGCGTGGGGGTGGTCAAGGACGAGCAGACCGGCGAAGTGGTCGAGTTGCACTGCACGTATGACCCGGCTACGCACGGCGGCGATGCGCCGGACGGGCGCAAGGTCAAGTCCACGCTGCACTGGGTCTCGGCGGCCCACGCGCTGCCGGCCGAGGCGCGGCTGTACGACCGGCTGTTCAGCAGCCCGAACCCGCTCGAAGAGGAGGGGACCGACTTGACGGCGCATCTGAACCCGCACTCGCTGGAGGTGCTGACCGCGTGTCAGTTGGAGCCGAGCCTGGCGAGCGCACGGCCGGGCGACCGCTTCCAGTTCGAGCGGCTGGGGTATTTCTGCGTGGACCCCGATTCGGCCGGCGGCGGACTCGTGTTCAGCCGGACGGTGTCGTTGCGGGACGAATGGGCCAGGATTGAGAAGGGGCAAGTTGGGGGGAGATTATGAGTGTACGTGTTCGTTTTGCTCCCAGTCCCACCGGCAAACTACACATCGGTGGTGTTCGGACAGTTGTCTTCGATTGGCTCTTTGCGCGTAAGATGGGCGGCCAGTTCATCCTGCGCATCGAGGATACTGACCGGACGCGGTACGATCCAGAGGCCATCTTGACCATCATGGACGGTCTGCGTTGGTTGGGGCTGGAGTGGGACGAGGGGCCAGGGCTGGAGGAGTTGCAGCGTGTGGGCGTGGGGAACGCCGAGAAATACGCGGTTGGCGGGCCGGTTGGTCCGTACATCCAGTCAGGGCGGCTGGCGTTATATAAGCAGGTGGCGGAGGAATTGGTCAAGCGGGGCGCGGCCTATCGCTGCAATTGTTCGCCGGAGCGGTTGGAGCAAGTGCGCGAAGCGCAGCGGGCGCGCAAACAACCGCCGATGTACGATCGTCACTGCCGTGACCTTCCGCCGGGCGCGATTTCACCTGATGAGCCCCACGTCATCCGGCTCAGGGTTCCACTGACAGGTCAAACGATCGTCCAGGATGGGATCAGAGGGGATGTGGTGTTCGACAATGCAACTTTGGACGACCTGGTCCTCCTCAAGTCGGATGGTTTTCCTACGTACCATCTGGCGGTGGTAGCGGACGATCATGACATGGGGATCACGCACGTCACCCGCGATGACCGATGGATCTCCACTGCCCCCAAGCACGTTCTGCTCTACCAGGCGCTGGGATGGGAGGCACCCATCTTCTGTCACCTCCCGTTGGTGAACGGCACGGATGGCAGGCCGCTGTCCAAGCGCCACGGCTCAACTTCCGTCGCTCAATTCCGCGACCAGGGCTACCTGCCAGAAGCGCTGTTTAACTTCCTGGTCTTTCTGGGGTGGGCGCCAGGAGAGGGAGAGCAGCAGGAGATTTTCAGCCGCGAGGAGTTGATCGAGCGCTTCGACCTGTTTCGGGTGAATACTGCACCCGCTATCTTCTCCTACGAGAAATTGGACTGGCTGAACGGCATCTATATGCGCAGCCTGCCGGAGGAGACGCTGCTGGAGCGGCTGTTGCCGTTCTGGCAGCAGGCCGGGCTGGTGCCCGACCCGTGCCCGGAGGAGGAGCGGAAGAGGCTGCGGCGGATCGTGCCGCTGGTGCAGGAGCGGCTGAAGCGGCTGGACGAGATCGTGGAGTGGACCAAGTTTCTGTTCCGTGAGATCGAGCCGGTGCCGGCGGAGAAATTGGTGGACAAGAAGATGACGCCCCAGGCGAGCCTGGCGGCGCTCAGACGGGCGCGCGATGTGCTGGCGCAGGTGGAGCCGTTCGAGCCGGAGGCGATGGAGCCGCCAATGCGGGCACTAGCGGAGGAGTTGGGGCTTAAGGCGGGGCAACTGTTCGGCATCGTGCGCTGGGCGACGACCGGGCAGCAGGTGGCGCCGCCGCTGTTCGGGACGCTGGCGGTGCTGGGGCGCGAGCGGACGCTCGCCCGCCTGGATGCTGCCGAAGTGGTTCTGGCGGCGTTGGTGTGAATGGATAGTGAGTTGTCATGGGGGTCCAAGTTCCGATTGTCACCGAGCGTCGTCGCATCCCGATGCGCGCCATCCGTGCTGTGGTGAAGCAGATCGCCGAAAGGTTTCAGCCGGAGAAGGTGATTCTATTTGGCTCTTACGCCTACGGCAGGCCCAGGCCCGAAAGCGATGTGGATTTGCTGGTCGTGATGGAAACCCCTCTACGCAACCGGGAACAGGCGGCGCAGATCGCCTGCGCGATAGACTATCATGTGGGGTGCTGAACATGTCTACGATCCGGCTACAGGACGTCACCCAAATCTACCCCCGGGTAGCGCCGCTCAATGGACTGGTGCGCAGCAAGGGGTTTAGCGGTAGCCAGGTAGACCTGGCGTTCGCCGAGCGGGCCACCGCGCAGGCGGAGAAAGAGCGTGTCGGGGCCATCGGGCGGGCAGGGCCGGTGATGGCGCTCGACCACGTGACGCTGACCATCCCCGACGGGCAGACGCTGGCCGTCGTCGGGCCGTCGGGGTGCGGCAAGAGTACCTTGTTGCGGGTGGTGGCCGGGCTGGTGTCCGATTACAAGGGCCACGTCTTTTACGACGACGAGGACGTGGCCGACGTACCGCCCAAGGACCGTTACATTGGGATGGTGTTCCAGAACTATGCACTCTATCCCCATTTCACCGGCAAGGGTAACCTGGGGTTCTTTTTCAAGGTGCGCAAGGCACCCGACGAGGAAGCGGAAGAGCGCATCCGCGTCACGTCGGAGATCATGGGGATCGGGTTCGAGGACTTGCTGGGGTACCAGCCGGGGAAACTTTCGGGCGGGCAGCAGCAGCGGGTGGCCGTCGGCCGCGCGCTGGTGCGCAATCCGCGCCTCTTTCTGTTCGACGAGCCGCTCTCGAACCTGGACGCCAAGTTGCGTGCGCAGACCCGCACGGAGATCAAGCGGCTGCTGCGCCGTTTCCGCATCACGGCGATCTACGTGACGCACGACCAGGTGGAGGCGATCAACATCGGCGACCAGGTGGCGGTGATGCGCGAGGGGAAGATCGAACAGGTGGGCACGTACGACGAACTGCGCCAGAGGCCGGCCAACGCTTTCGTCGCCGGGTTCCTGGGCAGCCCGCCCATGAATTTGCTGGCCGGGGGGACGGTGGAGGGTGGGGGGCTGTGTTTCGGCGAGGGGGGGAGCCCGGGTGTATTCACCCGCGTCGTCGTGCCCTTGCCCGCGGCGGTGCGGGAGCGCGTCCACGCCGGGCAGGGGGTGATGCTCGGCATACGCCCCGAAGTGGCCCGGTTGGTGAGCGAAGGAGGGCCTACGCCGGACGGAGTTCGCCTGCACGGGGTGGTGGAGGTAGTGCAGCCGGATTTCGCCCACAAGACGCAGTTGGTGTACGTGCGCACGGGAGAGTTGACCTACGCGGCGGTGGGGGCGCTGGATGTGGGGCTGAATATCGGTGAAGAGGTGGAAGTCTTGTTCCCGGCTGACCAGTTGTACTTTTTCGACGGCGAGAGCGAGCAGCGCATCGGGTGAGGTGGTCGGGTCAGGTCAGGAGGTTGTGTCGGAAACGCGAGCGGCCCGGCAGATTGCCGGGCCGTGGTGGTGGTGGCGACGGGCCGATTTGAACGGCCAACCAAGGGCTTATGAGTCCCCTGCTCTGCCATCTTTGCCCCCTCGCATCTGCGCTATGGGACTGTAGCGCGCGTGCTTTGCTCGCAATTCCCCAACCGTGAAGATCGCGTAGTATGCCTTCGTAACCTCGATGCTGGAATGGCCCATCAGATCGGCCAGCGTTGCCAGGTCCCCGCCAGCCATGAGGTATTCCCGTGCGAAGAAATGCCGCCAGGCATGAGGGTTGACCAGGCCGGCCACGCCCGCGCGCCGCGCCCGCCGTTTGAGCATTTGCCCCACGCCCCCAGGGGATAGCGGGCCACGCTTGCTCGTACTCAGGCTGACGAAAAGCGCCTGCCCCTGGTCCCGAGGTCTCACCGCCAACCACCCGCGCACCGCGTCCACCGTCAAGGGATTGATTGGCACCAGCCTGTACTTGCTGCCCTTTTCCGTGAGGGACACCAGGCCGCGCTCGAGATCCACGTCGGCCACCCGCAGGCCGCACAGGCCGCCAACCCTGCAGCCTGTATCCGCCAGCAGAAGCAAGATCGCCCTATCTCGTAGATCGTCCGCGCTCCCTCCCTCAGTGGTACGCAACAGTGCCCGAAAGTCTGCCATACTGCCCGCCTTGGGTTCGTCGCGCCGGGGCCTTGGGGTCTTAATCTTCCGCGCAGGGTTGATGGTTACTACCCCTTCCGCTTCTAGGAAGGAAAACAGGCGCTTGAGTGCCCGCACACGCCCGGCCACCGTGAAGGGTGAGAGAGTGCCCGCGCGCGGCTCGTGGTATGGGTGGTCCGCGTACAGCGTCATCTCATCCCACAAACTGGCGACATAGCGCCGCAGATCGTCAACCGTGACACCTTCCACCTGGACGTCACCCAGGAAGGCAAGAAGCGGCTTGAGTTTGCGCCTGTAGGCTGTCACGGTCTCAGGGCTTTGCCCGTCCGCTTTCGTTGCGAGTAGTAACGCGCCTATCGCCTCAGATAGTAACATCGCTTTGCTACTGGTTCCCCCACGCCCGCCCGCCCAGGGCCAGCAGGTGCCGGCCACCTGGTGCCCAGATCACCACGCGCCCGATTGCTTCACTGTGAACCACCGCCCCCAGGCCAGGGAGCGCCGCCCGCCAACGGGGCGCGAACGGGGCCAGAACGGGGCGTAGACGGGGCATGCCCCCGCGCGCCAGGGCCAGCAGGCCAGGTCGCTTCACTGTGAACCACCGCGGTCAGATCGGGAAGCGCCCGCCGTTCGTTTAGCGCCATTCCTACAGGCATCGTCGTGTTATGCACGCGTCAGGGAAAAGCCGCCCGAAAAAGCGTAGAATGGCGCTAAGGTCACTGTGGGGCCGTTTTTGCTTGACATAATCTTGACTGCGGGAAAATGCCCATCGCCGTTTTACTTTACATAACTACATCGGCCACCAGGTGCCAGGGGTTGCCCACTATCACTGTGAAGTGCCCCCCAGGGGGAGCGCGTGGCCCATGTCAACGAAAACCGCGCGCTCCCCCAACCACAAGAGGTCACATCAGCGCCGCCGATGCGCTGATGCTCTAAAACAGGTCAGCCCGTTCCCGTCGTCCTCCAACCTGGCATTGGCGCAGGTGCCGCAGGCGGATCAGGGATCGGCTCCAACCCGTGCACCGCCGCCGCCAGCGCCAGCCCCAGCGCGCCGCCAGCGCCGCCACCCAAGATCGCGGATCGCGCCTCAATGAACGGGGCCACGGGTGGCTCTTGGGGTAGCGCCGGCGCGACGAACTTTTCAGCCTTGCGCATACTCTCATGCCCGTTTGGCAGCCTGAGTGTGCCAGTCGCCAGCAGTTCACGCAACCGCTCCAGGTCCGCCACCGTTGGGACACACCGCACGAAGGGAGCATTCCAGCATCTTGCAGGCTCGGACGGGCCGCACACGCGCGCCGCCGTGTCATACCTGCTGCCAATATCCATCACGGTGTGGGTCAACCTTGCGTCCAGGGCTTTACCTTGCACCGTCTCGAGCGCCCTTACCAGGATCGCGCCGCGCACACTTTCGACAATCGCCAGGCCGACTTGCTGCCCGCTGATCACCGCGCCAGGAACGTCAATTGTTTCGTGCGCAAAGCCAACTTGCCAGTTAGTTTCCATTGTCAAAACCTCCATCTGTTATGCCATACTTGCCAGGGTCAAATGGTTCAAGGGTATAGAGACGTGCAGCCGCGCGTTTCGCTGCATTGTCTTCTGTCCCTTCACTGTCAGGCCGCTCACGCTGCATCACCACTGTTACCGCCCATATACACCGCCCCCCGCCCGTGATAGGCCGAATGGGCCGCCCTTCCGCCTTGCGTTGGGCCACCGCCGCCAGGGTAGCCGCCTCAAGGTCTTCGTCGTCGTAGCATTCGACCGTCAAGGGAGCAAACCCGCCGCCACTGTCATCAGGCAACGCGCGCTGCTCCAGGCTTTTCACCCGTCTAACCAGGCTCGTTAATACGCTCATGCTCCATCTCCTCCAATTGGCTCACCCTTTCGGCCAGGTCGAATGCCTCACGAAGCGCCGGGCCACCCGTCAAGATCGCCCTTGCCGCTGAAACCCGTGCCGCAGGTGGCATGGTCCCATCGGAGTGCACCGCCGCGAGGGTATGAACCGCCGCGCCCATCTCCCCTACTACCTGGCGCGTGACGTCGCTCAGCAGGCCGTCGAGGGCCTCACTCAGCGCCCGCTTGACGTCGGGATCACGGATGTAACGATGCGCGGTCCGCTCGGATACGCCCGCCGCTTTGGCCGCGTCCAAGATAGTAGGCTCTGCAAGCAGGGCCGCCACGAACCTTCGTTTTCTCGCGCTCAGGCTGTCAGGAGTTGCCATATCGTGCCAGCCTCACACATCGCGGTCATAGTATGTAACGGCGAGGGTCACCCCCGCTACGCCCGTCTCATCGTATCGTAAGGCCACCGTCTTGCCACCGTCCCAGTGACCGGGCAGTCTAAACCAGTAGTTACGTAGGAAGGGGGATTGTAGGGTGATTGCCTGAAACTGGTTACTGTTGTCCGCCAGGTAAGTGACGGTTCGCTCTCCACAGTCCACCTCCAGGGTCTGATTGAGGTCCAGCGTGCACTGCAGCCGCATGGCTACCCCGTCCGCCCCGTCCTCCACCATCGTTATGGTAGCGTCCAGATCGTAACTGCCCTGCTCATCCCCCAAGACAATCCCAGGAGTGCCGGCGGAATTCAGGGTCAGGGTACAGTCGCCCGCCTCGAGGCAGTCAACATTGGTCAACGACCAGACGAACAACGCCGCGTAAAGAGATCCGGTCGTTAGTGCCTCGTTCCTGCTCCACGCCTCCCACACGCCATGGTCTGACAGGTTGGGGAGATTGTATTCGTCTACCCAGGTAGAACCATCAGTGCCAGATTGTATCGAAACCTGTTTCGACCACGTAGGGTTGCCAGAGTACGCCAGGCCATTTGTAAAATCGGCGTTGGTAATGCCGCAGGGATTGTATAAATAGAGACGGTGTTGCGTGGATCCAATCCTGCCCTCCATGCCCAGAACCTCCCAGGGGTTGGCCGTCCCCAACATTGTAGCCGTATATTGCTCAGGAGTGCCAGAGTAATACCAGTATACCCACGATGCGGTTCTCAGCCCGTCGTCTTCCCCAAACACCTCATAAACCCAACTGGTATTGGTAGAAAGGTCAAGTTCGAGGATCGGCTTTACGTTATCATCCGTGACAGGTGCCGTTGCCGATGCGTTGCCATACAAAAGCCACACGTCGTGCTGCACCCACCATAGGGTCTGCCCGCTCGTATTCGTGGCCGCCGTCGTACCCTTGGCTGCCCGCGTGACGCCCGAAAAGCGATTAAGTACATCGTCCCTCGCCGTGTAGGTGAATGCCTCCCCACTGGTAGGGTTGTAGAGAATCCCAGACGAAGGAAAGTCGCTCACATCGTCTACGCTGATGCTGGAGATCGAATCGCCCGCCCCGAACGTTTCGGCCAATATCGCGCTTTGGCCGACCTGGTATGTTAGATTAACCCAAACTTTACAGGTCGCCGTGTTAGGGCCGTCCAGCCAGCGGTTAACCTCTACGCCGTCCACTGTCACCCGCAGATCGTCTCCATCCGCTTGGGCATGGCCAGCCCCCACCAGCGCCTGATGATTGAAACCTGTTCCCGCTTGTGTCGTCACCTCAATAGGGTAGTTCGAGAGTGCCCGGGCCACGCGGTTGTAGACCGCCAGCCACCGCTTGTAGGAGTAGCCGCTTGCCTTAACCTGAGTGGGCGTGATGCGTATGATCGGCTCAGAGTATGCCGTCCCATGGTTGGTCACGCTGAGGGTTTGCCCCGTGGCCGTCACCGACCGTGAAATCGTGGTAGAGCTGATAGACCACCAGTAGGGATCGGCGCACAGAAATTCAAGCCGAAAAATGGCGGTAGTATCGTCCTCAGCGTCCAGGGCCACCGCCCCGTCGTTTTGTAACACTGCCCCGATTTTACACGCGGGTTGCTCTTCTGGTGTCCAGTATAGCCACAGTTGCCCGCGTTGGGTACTGAGTTCGTATTTGAACCGCCTCAACTCCTCCATCAGCAGTTCGTGAGACGCGGCATGCACCTCCCCTTCCAATACGACCACGCGCATGTCGTCGTCGGCCTCACTGAGAAGCGAACCGCTCACCCCTACCAATTGCGTGACGACTACACGGGGCCGCGGTAGTCCACCCAGGCCGCCCGCCCGCGTGACCGTGTAGATCGCCCCCGTTTGCCCTACAGCGCCCTCCCCATTGAGTATTAGGCTCCCAAACTTGATGTAATCACCAGACATGATTTTCCCCCTTATGAGTTTACTTCACTGTGAAGCGCGAACGTCGGCCAGCGCCTGGCGGTAGTCGCGCTCCAGGTCCACCAGACGGGCCGCCCACTCTGGCGGTACGCTGCCCGAGGTATGCCGTCGTCGGTCACACGCCCGAGACGCCGTGCATAGGCGGTCGAAGGCCAGGTTTCGCGCGCGGATCGCGGTTATCCTCGGATCGGGTCGGGATCGTCGTGTTGTCATGCGTCTGCCTGTACCAGGTAGAATTGGGCCGCATACCTTGAACGCTCAGCGACATGCGGTTCCTGAACGTCGGTCGGTCCGCCCTTGCACCATGAACCATCGGCCAACCTGTGGGAAAACCAGATCGCGCCGCCCTTTGACCGCTGCTCCATTGGGCAGTCATGGATTGAGCATGTGACCGCGCTTCCTTCCTTAAGGGAAAAGCCAGCAGCCGCCGTTTCTTCTGTGGTGTCTTTATTGGTCTCTTCAATGGTTTCTTCAAGGGACTCTCTGACCCACCTAGGTAGGACTCTCTGACCCACCTTGGTAGGACTCTCTGACCCACCTAGTGGGACTCTCTGACCCACCTTGGTAGGACTCTCTGTCTTACCAAACCTTACCTCAATCAAAGCGGCTACCTTACCTGTGTCCACATAGACGTGAGGCGCGTTACGCCGTTCAGGTGTCAAGTCGCGCAGGTATCCCAGTTTTACCAGTTCCTTGACGTGCCTTACAACCGTCTTACGGCCAACGCCAATTGTTCCCGCCAGTGTTTCCAGGCTCGCGATACACGCGCCGAGATCCATTTGACAATGCCGCCAAACTACACCAAAAACAACCGCTGTCATGAAACTTGTATCTTTTACTACGACGTCAATGATCGGTGTAAAGCCCTTGAGGTTAGCTTTGCCTCTCAGATCGGGGTTGTCATCAGAAACGGTGTGATTTTGCCTCTTGACAACAGACTCGGAGTATGGTAAACTGGGGTCAGTCAGTTGACCGTCCGAGATTGTCGCCCGCCCCTGGTCGCCCGCCAGGGGTTTTGGCTTTCTACCCGTTGCCATGCTCCACCCCCGTCGTTTGCGTAGGATCGGCCACCAGGTGCCCGCCGCCGCTCAGCGCCAGCAGGCCGCGCCGCGCCGCTTCCCCCACGACCGCTTGGCGCAACACCTCAGACATGGGGATTTGCCCCTTGTCGGCCAGGGCCTCCAGCAGGCCGCGCGTGTGCAGATCGCACCGCATTGCCACAAACTCGCTCAACGTTACTCGGTTGACCATTCTCCACCTCCACAAAAAAAAGGGCAGATGACGGCTTACCGTCTCTGCCCTTTGGCTATCCTGCTCCCCTGCTCGTTTAACATCTTACCACGTTTTGCTGCTACGTGTCAAGGGCCAAAAAGACTTGACGACTAGCCAGTTAGACAAACTTTAAGGTTTGTTATGTTAAGTCGCTGACAGTGTGGCTCAGTGTGCATTGTAACCATCGGGAATGATGCTGCAATACCTGAAATCCTACTTCCGACTACATAGGTTATGTAATGTCAATAACTTACCATAATGACCGTTTTGGGCCGTTTTCTGCAAACTACGTTACATAGGTTACGCATCACCTTACCTCTTGCGCCTCTTGGCTCGATACCGCCGTTGGGCCTCGTTGCGCTCGGCTTTGTGTTCCTGGTAGTACTCAGCATCACGCGCCCGTGCCGTCTGTGGATCGCGCGCCCGCCGGGCATTGTCAGCCGCGCGCCTCTTGGCGGAATCCGCCTTGCGCCGCTCCCTGATGCACGGCTTGCACTCGCTGTACAGGCCGTCACGGTTGCGCCCGTCGCGGTAGAATGTCGTCGCGGGCAGATCGCGCCCGCAGGCCGAACACCTTTTCGATTGCTCCATCGTCAACACCTCCAGGATCACTCTACAGCCGTTCCTACAGCGAACCGCCCGCCGATGGGCCAGGTTGCCCGCTCCAGGGCCTCCAAACAGCCCTGAAACCACTTACGGAAATGTCCCTTTTCGTAACCACTTGCCTCAGAACGGGATAAAGTCGCTCACCGTCGTGGTCAAGTCCAGGGCCAGGTTAAGATAGCGTTGCGTCGTGGCAATGTTCGCATGCCCCAGCAGCCGCGAGATTTGCGTAACTGGTACGCCCGCCTCATACCCCAACTGCGCGTAAGTCCGCCTCAGGTCGTGTGGCGCAAGGTCCGGCTTCCCCACCTGCTGGCCATGCCCTTGCACCAGGTGGAACAACCCGACCGCGCTCAGGCCGTCGCCCAGGTGCCCGCCCTGATCCACACTGCGCAGAATGCGCCCGCTTCCCCTTGTGGCCGCTGCCCATGCGTCTATGGCGTTTGCCAGGCTGTCTCTGATGGGTACTACCCTGTCCTTGCTGCCCTTGCCCGCGACTTGCAACACCGTCCGCATCTTCCCTCTGACGGGTTGCAGAATCACGTCGGCGAACACCAGGTTGACGGCTTCTGCGCGCCGCAGGCCAGCCGCCACCAGCACGCCCAGGGCCAGACGGTCACGCTGCCCCTGGAGGTCATCACCGCAGGTGTCCAGGAGTTGCTTAACCTCCAGGGCCGTCAACCACGTGTGGGCCTTGTCGCCCTTTGGCGTTTTCACTGCGATTGCGTTCTGTAGGGCCTCAGTTCTGTACTCAGCCGCCCGCACAAAGTCAACGTTGTCCGGATCGGCTCGGGCCTTGAGGCGGTCAAGCATGGCATTGCTGTACAGCCGCACCGCTGCCTTGAGTTGCGATTTGCCCGACTCGCTCAGGGTATCCGCGTAGACGGCCAGCGCGCCCGCGTCCAGGAGGTCACCGCCCATGCCCAGGAACGCCACCAGGGCCGCCGCATACTTCCGTTTGGTACCGTCTGCGAGGTCTGCGCGCTCTACGATTGCCAGCGCATCACGCGCCGCGCTCGTTTGCTCAGTCGTGGTCAGTGTCAAAGTGTCCATTTTGTCATCCCTTCCGATTTGTATAAATAGTCGGTAGTAGTTCTAACCCGCCACCGTGTACCCGTCAACTCTCTTGCCGCTTCCGCTGCCCGTCTCGTTTCTGCCCACCGCCCCCAGGGGGATGGGCAGTTTGAAACGGTCAACCGCCCGCGCGCAGGTCCTTGACGCCCCACGGGGCCAGGTCAACTTGCTCCCCGCCCTCGAGGGCCGCCAGGGCCGCCCTTGCCAGGGCCAGGTAGTCCACTGGGACAGGCTCAGCAGGTGCCGCCTCTTGCGCCAACAGGCCAGCGCCCGCCGCCAGGCAGTCAATCAGGTTGTGAATCTCTGACGGCATGATCACCGTGCCGTGTGGGGAATCCTCATTGCGCAGAAACAACACGTGGTCCCCATCTCGCCCGACTATCTCAATAATGGTATCCTCAGAAACTCTTAACGTGTCCACTGTCCACCTCCATTCCTATATGCTGAGTGGGTACCCCCGTCCACTGGCGGGCCAGGCCAGCGGGCCGATGGTAGCAGTTTCACTCATGCTGATGGTTCAATTGCCGCCCGTTCATGTTGCCAGCCCCCCTCCATTGCCACCCGTCATCGTTTCGCCCACGTGCACGGGACGCCCCCCACATACATGAATACATGCCCGTCGGCTTTTCGCTCTACGGGTGGCACCTCTACGCGCAGCACGACTTGCACGTGTGGGACGCCCAACCCGCGCGCTATCTCTCGCGCAAACTCGGAATCAGGCATGGCCGCA
>DATKWP010000527.1:0-8295 GCA_035529535.1 Anaerolineae bacterium
GCCCTCTGGTGGGCGAACGATACCGGCACCCTGGCGCTGGGACCGGCCTACTCTGCCCGCCAGCAAGCGGCCCGCGAGGCGCACCTCGAGCGCTTCCTCGACACAGTGACCGCCGAACTGGAACGGCTGTCCCGTGGCGAACAACCAGGCCCCCCACGCAGGTGGGGGCCCCACAGTAGTGGGGGGTTCCGTGGCGAACAGCCAAGCCCCCCACGCAAGTGGGGGCCCCACAGTAGTGGGGGGTTGACCGGTGATCCGATGTACCCATCGGCGCCCACCGGCGACAGCCTGCCCACGCAGCAGCGCATCATCTCCGCCTTCCGCACCTTCGCCAGGTCAGCCCTGGATTTCGAAGAGCGTCACCTGCACGCCCTCCTCTCGCGCGGCTTCACCCAGGCTCTGACCGAGTTTGCCCAGGCCGCCCACCGCTTCGATCCCACCCTCAGCGGCAGCGACGTCTTCCAGGCCAGCCGCAACGTCTCCGCCATGAACGGGCTGCAACTGCTGATGGGCGAGCCGGTCCGGTTGACCCCGGCCATCTTTGCCTACAGCATGCTCTACCCCTACAGCGACAACTACCTGGACGACCCCACCATCCCTCCCGAGGCCAAGGCCGCCTTCAACGACCGGCTGGCCCGGCGGCTGGCGGGGGAGGACGTCACGCCGGGAGATGCCCGCGAGCGGATCGTCTACGACCTGGTGGGCATGATCGAGCGCGAGTTTGACCGCCCGCGCTACCCGCAGGCATTCGAGAGCCTGCTGGCTATCCACCGCGCGCAAGGTGAGAGCGTGCGCCTGCTCCATCGCCAGGCCTCGCCGTACGAGGTTGACGTTTTGGGAATCAGCCTCGAGAAAGGGGGCGCGTCGGTGCTGGCCGACGGCTACCTGGTGGCCGGGTCGCTCACCCAGGCCCAGGAGGAATTCCTGTTCGGCTGGGGAGCCTTCCTGCAACTGGTGGACGACCTGCAAGACGTCGCAGGGGACCGCCAGGGCGGGCTGCTGACGGTCTTTTCCCAGACCGCCACCCACTGGCCGCTGGACGGGCTCACCGACCGGGCATTTCAGTTTGGCGCCCGCGTCCTGCAGCGCTTGGATTGCTTCGACGCGCCCGGCCCCGACGCTGCCGCCCTCAAGGAACTGATGGTACGCAGCGCTTCCCTGCTCCTGGTGGACGCGGCGGGGCGCGCGGGCCGTTTCCACACCCGCCGCTACCTCCGCGACCTGGAGGCCCATTCCCCCTTCCGCTTCTCCTTCCTCAATAGGTCCCGCCAGAGATTGGCGCGCCAGCGGGTGTCGCTCGTGCGGGCACTCGAAGCCTTCGCCGCCTCTGAGAACACAGCACCGCCCGGTCTCTTCTCAACGGGGCAGCCATCACGAGACCCATAATGACTACGCGAAAACGCCGCCCCCCCATCCGTGTCCCTGTCCCCTCCGATCCGTCCATCCTGCCCATCCGTGCTTTTGCCTACTCCGAGCGCTACGAACAGGCGCTGCGGCTGGCCACTACCGCCCACCGGCACCAGAACCGCAAAGGGGGCAACCTGCCCTACATCAGCCATCCCGTCCACGTCTCGGTCATCCTGCTGCGCTATGGCTTCTCGACCGACGCGGCGATCGCCGGGCTATTGCACGACGTGGTAGAAGACCAGGGAGTTGACCTCTCGGAGATCGAGGAGCGGTTCGGGCCCCAGGTGGCGGAACTCGTGGCGGCGCTCTCAGAGCACAAGACCGACGATCAGGGTGACAGGCGCCCCTGGGAGATGCGCAAGCGGGAGGCGTTGGAGCACATGCGCGAGGGGAGCCTGGAGGTGGTGGCAGTCAAGGCGGCCGACGCGCTGCACAACGCCCGCGCCACCGCCTTGGACGCCCGGCGGGAAGGCCCCAGCGTCTGGCAGCGCTTCACCCGTGGCCCTCAAGCGCTCGTGGACCACTACCGCGACATCGTCCAGGTGGCGCGGGAGCGCATGGGCCATCACCCCCTGGTAGACGAATTGGCGGAGGCGGTGGAGGAACTGGGGGGCATAGTGCGTGATACGTGATGCGTGGTGCGTGTTCCGTGGCGCCTAGAACGTGGCCTACGGAACACGAATCACGGAACACGGAATACGTGATGCCTCGTCTCTCGCCAGAAACGCCCGGATCTGCTCATCGTCCCACACCTGCGCCTCGATGTACCGGTCCGGCCCCTGCCTGCCGTCGGGATTCCACTCCTGCGGAAGACCATACGCACGAATCAACCCAGCAAGTTCATCCAGCCGGTACACCCGCCCCCTGTACGGCTTGCCGTCGCGCAACCGCATGGCGGGAAACGTATCCCCGTAGGTGAGACTGACGATGGCCGGATCGAACGCCGCCAGGGGCATCCGTACTTCGCGCCCATCCACGTACCAGCCCTCGACCCAGGGGCAAGACCCCAGGATCATGTAGTGAGGCTGCTCCAATTGAGGTTTGCCTCCCCTTTCAACGAACAACCTGCGCACCCGGGCTTCCAGTTCACGCCGGACCTGCAAGTAATCCTCGGCGCGTTTGCTCGCAAACACGACTCCTGCCTGGCAAATTCTGTTCATGACCCTTTCCGCTTCGTCGAGCGGCAGCCTCGACAGGCTCAGAAAGGGACCTTTCGAGAACTCGTAATAATGGCTCAAATAGTCCGGAACCACTGTGTCTTGCATATCGCTGATCGGGCTGGCTGCGAGGTGCTCCGTACTCCCCTACACTTCCAGTATATCCCAACTGGCACGCAAGTCAATCGCCTGCGCACCTGTCATGCTGAGACGCGCCAGCGCCGAAGCATCTCTCTACCTGCCTGCCATGCTGAGGCGCGCCAGCGCCGAAGCACCTCGCACGGTTTGACTTTTCGACACAAGTGTGGTACACTGTAATCAGTAGGACAGAGTAGGCTGCGACTGTATATTCAGGACCGTCCAGGCTTACAGAGACTGGACGGTCTCTTTGTGTATCAGCCACGCTGCTCTGGCCAAGTTTCACACAAGTTAAGGAGTTAAGTAAGTGACCGAACGAGAAACGGGAACCGTCAAATGGTTCAACGACGCCAAGGGATATGGCTTCATCTCCCGCGACTCCGGGGAGGACGTATTCGTCCACTACTCGGCCCTAGAGGGAGATTCGTTCCGCACCTTGAGCGAGAATCAGCGGGTTGAGTTCGCCGTCGAGCGGACCGCCAAAGGACTGCAGGCCGTCAGCGTGAGGGCTCTGTAGCCAGTTCAGTACAGCCTATGCTGCACTGAGAAGGAGAAAACAAACAATGTCTAAGAAACTGTACGTAGGTAACCTGGATTACGCGACGACCGAGGCCGACCTGTCCGCGCTCTTCGCAGGCGTCGGGGAGGTCGTGTCCGTGAACCTGATCACGGACCGCATGACGGGCCATTCCCGAGGCTTTGCCTTCGTCGAGATGGCGGAGGCCAGCGCCGCCCAGCAGGCCATCAACGAACTCAACGGCAAGACCGTGGGTGCACAGCAGATCAAGATTGCAGAGGCACGTCCGCAGCAATCTCGTGAACAGCGAGGCTACCAGGATCGGGGAGGCCGTAATCGTTACTAGGCCCCCCTGGCCACGATGACCGACCGCACGGCTTGTCCGCAAGCCGTGCGGTTTTGTTATCCAGATGAGCCTGCCGGCGGCTCCCGCCGCTCGCGGCCGCCCGTCTGCTCCTCCAGAAACGCGAACAACGCCACCGCCTGTACGAACAAGTGCACACATAGGCGCGGACCCACAGCCAGCCGCGCTGGTTGACAACCGGACCATCCCGCCTATAATCCACATCCCAGGAGACCTAATGGCACAGGCACGTACCTCCCGCCTGGTCTTCGAACGCGGCGCCACGTTTGGGTACTGAATCGCCAACCGCACCCTGCTGCGATGGGTGTTTCTCACGGTCCTGAGCAATCAACGAGGAGGTCCACCATGCATGACGAACTGTTCACCCAGCCGGATGTACTTATGCGCCACTATCAGCCGCGCTCCGAACTGGTGGTGCCCCAGCACCACGTAGCGAGCGCCAAATTCCCGGCCATAGATGCCCACAACCACACGACCTATCCGGGCTTTGGCTGGGAAGAACTCGACGTGGAAGAGACACTGCGCGAACTGGACCTGGTCAACGTCGCCACCGTCGTCAACCTCAGCGGCGGCTCAGGCGATGAACTCAAGCGCAACCTGGAGCGGCTCGACCTCGCCTACCCCGGCCGGTTCGTCACCTTCTGCAACGTAGACTTTGCCGGCGTGGGTACCCCGGGCTGGACCGGGCGGGCCACCGCCCAATTGGAGGCCGACGTCAAGGCCGGCGCCCGCGGCCTCAAGATCTACAAGGAACTGGGCCTACACTTCCGCGACACCGCCGGCTGCCTGGTCCTGCCCGACGACCCGCGCCTCAGCGACGTGTGGGATGCGGCGGGCGAGTTGGGCATCCCGGTGACCATCCACACCGCCGACCCCGTGGCCTTCTTCCGGCCCCTCGACCGCTTCAACGAGCGCTGGGACGAACTGCACGCCTTTCCCGACTGGCACTTCTACGGCCCCCAGTT
The DNA here is from genome assembly GCA_035529535.1 of Anaerolineae bacterium. Classification (GTDB taxonomy): domain Bacteria; phylum Chloroflexota; class Anaerolineae; order B4-G1; family B4-G1; genus DATKWP01. The sequence continues at coordinate 4,549 of DATKWP010000527.1, forward strand.
CCCGACCTTCGAGGCGTTGATCGAATCGCTCTACCGGCTGGTCGAGAGCCACCCCAGGACGTCGTTCATCACCGCCCACGTGGGCTGCTATCCCGAAAACCTGGGCTTCGTCTCACACATGCTGGATCGCTACCCGAACCTGTACACCGACGTCGCCGCCCGCATCGCCGAACTGGGCCGCGCCCCCTACACCGCGCGAAACTGGTTCATCCAGTATGCGGACCGCATCCTCTTCGGCACCGACTTTCTACCCAGCATCGCCATGTACCGGACCCATTTCCGCTTCCTGGAGACGGCCGACGAGTACTTTGAGTACGACGCCGACGCGCCCCTGCCCACGCAGGGCCGCTGGCGCATCTACGGCCTCTACCTGCCCGACCAGGTGTTGCGCCAGGTCTACCACGACAACGCCGCCCGCCTGCTCCGCTTGTAGGCCGGGGAGGACGGCCGCCGGATGGACGTACCGACGTTGGCCTCGCTCGCCCGGCAGTGGGTCGCCGGGTTCGGGTTTGGCATGGTCTTTCAGATGGGGCTCGGCCCCGTGTCTCTGGCCGTCATCCACAAAGCCATCAACGAGCGCTGGCTGGCCGCCTGGGCCATGGCCTGGGGGGTGGCGCTCACCGATGGCTTTTACATTGCCCTGGCCGCCCTGGGCGTGGCGGCGTTGGTGCAAATTCCTGCCCTCCGCCTGCTGCTGGGGATTGGGGGACCGCTCGTACTGGCCTGCTTCGGCCTGCAGGCCTGGTGCACACCCGTCGCCGAGACAGGGCCGGCACCCGCGCGGCAGGGCCTGCTCGGCAGCCTGTTCTACGGCATCGCCGTGACCCTGACCAACCCGTTGACGATCCTGTTCTGGAGTGGGGTCTTTGGCCGCCTGGTGCTCGACGGCCGCTTCGCCACGCCCGCGGCCCTGGCGGCCTTTGGCCTGGGCTGCGTCGTGGCCACGCTCACCGCCCAAACCGCCCTTTCGCTCCTGGCCGGGCAGGCCCGGCGCTTCTTCTCACCGCCCGTGCGCCGCTGGGCCAACCGGCTGGCCGGCCTGTTCCTCATCGCCTTTGCCTGCAAAATGGTGTGGGACCTGGTCAGCTCCGGCCGATAACGCAGCGAGTACACCCACGTTACCTCGTGAACTCCGCCGCTTCTCCCCCGGCTTTCTCAAGCCGGTTTCAAGCGAACAGGTCGCACCAACGCGTGTTAGCTGAGTGACACACCCAACATCTCCCCAAGCACTGACCAAGACACCCCCAACAGGATCAAGTACTTCACACGGACTAAGATACTACAGAGCACGATGGCTGCTACCAAGAGCCAGGTTCTCGATGCAGGCTGGATATCCTGCTGTGAACACAGGGACAAGACGGCTATGGGATTTGGTCTTCCCCGTTCAACGCTGTGGTGGGTCGTTCGTGGATCCGCATCGTCGAGAGCAGCCATGCCAGCACCCCAAGTAGAGCCACGGTGAGCGTGCCGATCGGCACGACCACGCCCCATGCCGCCGTCTCACCGCGCGCCGCCTGCACGGCGGGCGTGAGCAGGATCGGCACACCGGTCAGCACCAGGAACACGATGAACGACGGCGCCACGGTGTACGCGAGCGACTTGCGTTTGAGGAGCAGCACACCGGTGACGATGACCGCCGGTAGGAAGAACCCCAAGTCGAGGATGTGGACGGGGTTGGTCGGCAAAGCCATGTCGGTAAGGCTCTGCACGGGAGCTCAGCAGCGTGGCGGCTGATACGACGCGCCCAACAATCGCCAAAACGACCGCAAACGAAAACAGGCAACAAGTGGAGCCTCGATAGCCACGTCCGCTGCAACTTGTGAGCGGCGAGCCACTTTCTCATTGACAAGTCTTTAGGCCCTCCGCCTTTCTCTTAGCAATGTACAATACTGCCAAATAGGGTCTCGTTACTGTGCCACCGTGCCTATTCTCAATGAACTCGCCAATCTCTCTGAACAATCTCGACCTTTTACTTCCCTCCAAACTGCGATGGTCAGAATATGTGTTGAGCAGTCTAAGATACTCCTCCGTGTTGTAGTCCTTTGCCCAAGGATATCTCCTCACTTGGACTTGCTCAAACAGGCCAGCCCCGTTGATAGAGACTTCTGTCGCTCTGATCCGCTCTTCCGTTGAGAAGCCATTCCTGGGACCGCTCCATTCCGGCACAACCCGCTGATACACTTCCTGTACTGCTTGAAAGAAACCCGTGTATGGCGTTGGGTGTAGATTCCAGAACGAGGCTATGTATCCGGAGTCCTTCAAAATCCTCGCGGCTTTGGCATACCCAACCTCTGGAGCTATCCAGTGAAACGCGGTTGCTGACATCACGAGATCAAACCTTTCTTCTCCAGGTTTCCAATCCTCAAACGATATGGTCTGAATGCTCACCTTTGGGTACTGACAGCACTTTTGTGCAGCTACGGCAGCCAACTCCTTCCCAATATCTAGGCAAGTCATCCAGTACCCGCGTTTCGCGAAGGGGGCTGTAGCTTGCCCTGTTCCGCAGCCTATCTCGAGAATCCTTCCATTCTCGGGAATAGCAGAGATTGAAATGATATCCTCGATCAACTCCGCCGGATAACCAGGCCGGACCGCGTCATAATCCAAAGCGGCCGCGTCAAAGGTGGTGCGGATATCTGTTCCTGTACTCATATCATTTGTTTCTCTCTCGTGATCGGGAATCGCCGCCCAACGTTACGCATCAGCGGCGCGCTCCAGCACGTCCGCTGCATGCGATTGTTCGCATTCCTTTTCGAACACTAGTCTCATCAGGCGCGTTTCCAAGTCCAGTCGTCTTCTGTCAAGACCGCCATAAGCAGCGACGAAACGGAAGCCGATGCCTTCCAGAATGTTCTTCAATTCGTGAGGCGAGTATAGCCGCCAATGGGTCTCTTTTGTGACAGTTTCCCCAGCGTCTTCACGGCATATTGTTCCATGTATTCGGCTCGTCAGAACGTCGAAAGTACGTTCTTCAACCACCTTCACTCCAGCAAGTAACTTCTCATCCCGGGGTGTGAAATGGTGGAGGAGGTAGTCTCGGTTCAACAGTTCCATGAGGAACCGACCGCCAGGCTTTAGGGCCGAGTGAACCTTTCTGATGACCGCACAGTCATCCTTGTCACTGAAATAGCCAAAACTCATCCACATGATGATGGCAGCATCATAGCCCGACCCAAAAGGAACCTTCCGAACATCGCCCGTGATGAACTGCGGGGCCACTCCGGTCTCTCTCGCCTTCTGTTCCGCGAGACCGACGTATTGAGGATTGAACTCAACGCCGACGGCCTCGATTCCGCGCCGAGCCAACTCTATGGAATGCCGTCCGGTTCCCGAGAAAAGATCGAGCACTCGGTTCCCTGGCTTTAGTGACAGTTCCTCGACCAGGAAGTCCACGTCAGTCCTGGTACGGTCTTCCGGGAGGTTGCCAAAACCAGTCCTTTGCCGGAAATCATCGTATAGCGACTCGAACCATTCCATCGTTGGTTTTCCTATTGCGAACGACTAGGATCCATGCGGCGCGCCGCCGCCGCATAATCTGGCTTGGGGAGAAAGCAGCATTGGTATGTCCGGCGTGCGTTGCCCCGCGCTCGCGCGTCACACATTCCTGGCCTCACCAATAGTATACAGCCCAATATCTGCAAGTCAAGCATTTGCGAGCACGAATATGGAACAACGCCTCAAGAAACTCCTCGATCAGGCCTGCACTGAGCTCTGTCCGAGTGCGCGTGATGCCGCCCGCCTCAAGCA
>DATKWP010000528.1:0-4711 GCA_035529535.1 Anaerolineae bacterium
GAGGCGCTCAAGTTCAACCACGATCTGGTATGGGGGCCTGACCCGGTGTCGCCCAAGCCCGGCACGGTGGGTGAGTTCGGCTGGTGGGACATATTCTCGTCCGGCAAGGTCGCGTTCGTCGAATCCCACAGTTGGACGGTCACCAACTATATGCGCCAGAACGATTTCAAGTGGGACTTTATTGACCTGCCCATCGGCCGCACCGGCAAGAAGGCGGGCCTCACCTTCGTCAACAGCTATTCCATCTACGCGGGGACCAAGTACCCGGATGCGTCCGTCAAACTGGTCGAGTTCCTGACGGGACAGTGGGCGATGAAGCAGATGTGCCTGGGTATCCTGGGCTTGCAACCCGTGCGGAAGAGCGTGGTCCCCACGTGGGACGTGGACTCCATGGGGGCCAGGGCGGGCTACGACGTGGCCGCCTTCAGCCGCATCATGGATTACGCCAGGCTGATCCCGATCTTTAAGGACGACAAGCAGGTCTTGCAGGAGGTCTTTAACCCGGTTTGGGAACAGATCTGGGTGACCGGCGAGATGGGCCTGGAAGAGGGCATCCAACTGATCGTAGACCGCATAGACCAGCACTTTGCTGGTTAGTCGGGCTCGTACCGGGCCCAACCGGAGCGTAGCGCGAGGCGGGCCTTCCCCCCTCTCCCTCCCAGGGAGAGGGCCGGGGTGAGGGTAGGGCCGGGGGTGAGGGCTGGCCCGCCTCGCGTGACTTTTCTCGGAGGAAGCTGCTATGAGTGTCAGCGCGGACGCAGTCCAACCCCGTCTGAACCGGCGCGGTGGAGGGGCCAGAATGACGCAGCGCCGGCGCGAGGAGATCATCGCTTATATCCTGATTTCTCCGTGGATCATTGGTTTCCTGGCGTTTATGTTGGGTCCTATGATCGCGTCGCTGGGCCTGAGTTTCTTCGATACCAACATGTTCTCCTTCAAGTTCGTCGGGCTCAAGAACTATGCCACCCTCTTTTCGCTCGACCAGACCCGCTCGCTGTTCTGGAAATCGCTGTACAACACAGCCTACTACGTCTTCTTCAGCATTCCCCTCACCATCGGTGTGGGGTTCTTGATCGCGGTTTTGCTCAACCAGAACATCCGCGGCCAGTCGGTCTATCGGATTCTTTACTACCTCCCCGCCATCATCCCCGGTATCGCTGCGTCTATGGTCTGGCTGTACCTGTTCCAGCCAGAGTTTGGCGTGATCAATTATATCTTGTCTCTGATTGGCATCCAGGGACCGCGCTGGCTACTCGATCCCAAGACGGCCAAGATGGTGTTCGTCGTCATGAGCGTGTGGGGGGCGGGAGGCAACATGCTCGTATTTCTGGCCGGATTGCAGGGCATCCCGACGGAGTTGTACGAGGCAGCCACCATAGACGGGGCCGGCCGATGGCGGCGATTTCTCAACATCACCCTGCCCATGATCAGCCCGGCGCTGTTTTTCGTCATGGTCACGCAGATCATCGGTTCCTTTCAGGTCTTCACCAACGTCTACGTGATGACGGGGGGAGGGCCGGCCAATTCCACCCTCATGTACGTGCTCCACTTGTACCTGGTGGCGTTCCGCCAGTATCGGATGGGCTACGCCAGCGCCCTGGCCTGGGCGTTCTTTGTGATCCTCTTGCTGCTGACCCTCCTCATCTTCAGGTCATCCGGCGCGTGGGTCTACTATGAGACCGAGATCGGGGGAGGGAGACCGTGAGCGCAAGCCTGGGCACCATCAGAACGCTACGCGGGGGCAAAAAGTGGGACAAGCGGGTGCAGACCATCGCGGTCCACGCGATTTTGCTGCTGGGTGCGGCCGTCGTCCTGTTCCCTATCGCCTGGATGCTTTCTACCTCCCTGAAAGCACCCTATCAGGTCAAGAAATTCCCACCCATCTGGATCCCCAATCCGGTGGTGTGGGAGAACTATGTCAACGCCGTGACCATCTTCCCGGTTCCCTTTTGGGTCTTCATCCGCAACTCGCTTTTTCTGAGCCTGGCGAACGTGGTCGGGTCAGTCATGTCCAACACGATCGTGGCCTTCGCCTTCGCCCGCCTGCGCTTCCGGGGCAGCCGGGTCCTATTCCTGATCGTGCTGAGCACCATGATGCTCCCGCAACAGGTGACCATGATTCCACTGTTCATCCTGTTCTCCAGGCTTAAGTGGATCAACAGTTACAAGCCCTTGATCATCCCGCAGTTCTTCGCCAACGCCTATTTTATCTTCTTGATGCGCCAGTTCTACACGACCGTTCCGCGCGATCTGGACGACGCGGCCAGGATTGACGGATGTGGGGTCTTGGGGCTGTTCTTCCGCATCATGTTGCCCCTGGCCAAGCCGGCCGTGGGCATTATGGCGATTTTCGAGTTCACCGGCTCGTGGAACTGGTTCCTGGGGCCGCTGATCTATCTTAGCAAGATGGAGACGTTTCCCCTGGCGCTGGCGCTCTCGTACCTGCGGGCTACCTACCGCGTCCTGTGGTCGGAACTTATGGTGGTCTCGTTCATCGCCATGCTGCCGCCCCTGGTCCTGTTCTTCATTGCCCAGAAGGCCTACATCCAGGGCATCGTGATCACGGGTGTGAAGGGGTAGAGGGCATGGCTGGTGGAACATCCCTCTCCCAGCCTTGGGAGAGGGGCCGGGGGTGAGGGCCTTGGGCAGAGCATCCACGAGGCGCGAACGGTTGCTGGCGGCGCTGCGGTTCGAAAAGACCGACCGCGTGCCCCTGCTGGGGGGATGGGTGCTCGGCGATCTCCAGCATCAGGCGCTGGCCGGATGTACCGCGGAAGAGTACTGGGAAGACCCGCTGCAATGGGCCATCGAGGCCCATCGCGCGTTAGACGTGGATGGGATGATCATGGTCGTCGTACCGGAGCAGCCGGGCGACTACCGCGGTGGCCTGACGAAGGAGAAGTTCGAGGCATACAAAGACCGCTACAGAACGCCGGAGGACGTGCTGGCCTTTGCCAGGTCGCAGCCATCGCCCGCGGAGGCTCTCAGAAAGTTCGACGGTGAGGCCTGGCGCGAGGAGTTCAAGGCCCACATCCTGGCGATGCAGGAGAGGATGGGCGACGTGGTCTACCTGCCGACCTTGTGGGAGGTCGTCCATCCCAGGTTCGAGTGGTATGGAGACTTTGGATACGAGAACTATCTCATGTTCATGCAGCTCTATCCAGAGGCGGCGGGGCGACTCTTCGAGAGCGAGGTGGAGGTCTGCCGGCGCAAGGCGGAGATTGTCGTGGAGGTGTACGAGGAACTGGACATGGTCCCGCTCACGCTGATCGGGACCGACATCTGCGGGGGTGGCGGTCCGGTGATCTCCCCCAGGTTCTTGCGCGAGTTCTACTTCCCGCACGTGCGCCGCTCCATCGAGCCTCTACGCGAGGCGGGCATCAGGACGGTGTGGCACAGTGACGGCGACTTTCGGCCGATCGTAGACGATCTCCTGGCCTGCGGCATTTCAGGGTTCCAGGGTTTCCAGGAAGAGTACGGGGTAGACATCGCGGAATTGGCCGGGCGGCGGATGCTGGATGGCGAGAGGCTGACCCTGTGGGCCGGTCCCTCGGTGACCACCACGCTGCCCTTTGGCACGGTGGAGGAGGTGCGCCGCGACGTCGAGCGCATTATGGATACGCTGGCAGAGGAGTGCGCGCTGTTCATCCTGCCCGCGAACAACATCCTGCCGGATTGCCCGGTGGACAACGTCGTGGCCATGTACCGCCACGCGGCCGAGTATAGGAGAACTTCCCGAAAGCTTGGAGTGAGCCATCGAACGTGATGCGCGAAGCTTTCGGGAAGGGTTCCACATCATCACAGTAAGGAGAGATGGAATATGGGCTACAAATTTGTCGTCATCGGTGCGGGCAGTTATTCGTTTGGGACGATGACCATTCGAGACCTGATGGGAGCCCCAGAACTGAAGGGGAGTGAGATGGTCCTGGTGGACCTGGACGAGGGGCGGCTGGGCCGCATGACGGGGCTGGCCCGGCGCCTGAACGAGACCTGGCAGGCGGAGATGAAGATCACGTCCACCACTGACCGCTGCGCAGCGTTGCCCGGGGCCGACGTCGTGGTCGGCGCGGTCGAGCGCAATCGTTACCCGTTGTGGCAGATGGACATTGAGATCCCGCGCAAGCACGGCTGCGGTAACCTCTATGGCGAGAACGGCGGCCCGGGCGGCTTCTTCCACACCTTGCGCCAGGTCCCGATCACCCTCGACATCGCGCGCGACATGGAGCGGCTGTGCCCCGGCGCGTGGTTCATCAACATGAGCAACCCTGAAAGCCGCCTGACGTTGGCCATCGAGCGTTACACCACCGTGAAGACGGTCGGCGTCTGCCTGGGGGCCTACATCACGCGCCGCTACCTGGCGGTCAACGTGCTGGGGTTGCCCGAGGAACAAGTAGACGTCAAGGCGGCCGGGATCAACCACTGTCACTGGGTGATGGACGTGCGCCGGATGGGCACGGGCGAAGACCTGTACCCGGCGGTGAAGGAAAAGATCCAGGCGCTGGACCCGAAGCGGGAGCCACTGTCCAGGGAATGCTTGCGTCGCTTTGGCTACTATCCAGGGCCGGCCGATAGCCACGTAGGGGAGTACCTGAGCTGGGCGTTCAAGTTCTTCCCCCCGAACTACACCCGGTGGATCTTTGAGGGAGACAAGCAGGTAGACGAGATGACGGCCCGCCTGGAAAAGTTCGCCGGCGGCGAGGGACCGTTGAAC
>DATKWP010000529.1:0-4030 GCA_035529535.1 Anaerolineae bacterium
TTGAGCAGTTTCCTGCTGTGCCCGTACAGCCTCCCGCGCCGGTTGAGCAACCTGAATGCGGGCGCGGTGGCCGCTTCATATCTGGTCTGCGACGAGTTTCACCTGTTCGATCCCGTCTCGACGCTGCCGACCACGCTGGAAATGTTCAAGATGCTGCGCGGCGTGACACCCTTTTTGCTGATGACGGCCACCTTCTCGAGCGAAATGTTGGGGGGGCTGGCCGATGCGCTGGGCGCCGTCGTTGTGCCCGAGGGCGATGCAGCCCGCCAGGCCATGCAAGCGCTGCCTTCGCAGCAGAAAACCCGCCGTTATCACGTGGCCGATGGGCCGCTGTGCGCGGAAGCGGTGCTGGCACGGCACCACGGCCGCACCCTGGTCGTCTGTAACGTGGTGGACCGCGCCCGCGTCCTGTTCGAGGCGCTGCGCGATCATCCCGGCCGGGGCGACGCCCAGGTGCTTTTGCTCCACAGCCGCTTCTTGCCCGCCGACCGCCAGCGCATCGAAGGCAAGATACGAGAGGCGTTCGGCAAGGATGGTGACCAGACTGGGAGTTGGATCGCCGTCGCCACCCAGGTAATCGAGGTGGGGCTGGACGTCACCTGCCAGGCCCTGCACACCGAACTGGCCCCGGCCAACGCCATCCTGCAGCGGGCCGGCCGCTGCGCTCGCTATGAAGGCGAAGAGGGAAACGTGTTCATCTACGCCGGGAGCCTCGATGCAGAAGGTGAGGCGGTTGATCTGCGGGAGCGTGTGTACCCTTATGCCGGGCAGCAGGAGGAAATCGCTCGCACGTTGGCCGAGTTTCAGGCACACCACAGTTGCGCGCTCACCTTCGGCGACGAGCAGGCGGTCGTCAGCGCCGCCCATGGGCCCCGCGACCGTGCCATCGTCCAGGGCCTGATCGCTACTCAGGAGGCGCACCGGTACAGGATGAACGGCGTAATGGACGGGCAATCTTCTGGCGAAGCCGGCGATCTGGTCCGCGCGGTGTCGTCGCGGCTGGTGGTGGTGCACGACGACCCGCAGGCCGTGCTTGAAAGGCCTTTCGCGGCAGAGTCCTTCAGCCTGCATCCTGTCGCGGTCTTCAGCCTGGTAAATCGGTGGCTGGAGAGAGCGGATGAGATTGGACTGGACGACTGGGGGGTCAGGGCGCTGCACGACCGGGGCGACGTCAGTGAGAGCGGGCAATCAGCCTACACTTGGATACCGATAGACAGGGATAACAAGAGCGATGTGGCCGGTGCGGTGATGGTGCTGGTGCATCCGGCGCTGGCCGGTTACGACTCCGACCTGGGCTTTGTGCCCGACCGGTCCACCGGCTACCGGGCCAAACTGGCCCCGCCGCGGGAAGACGCGCCGCGCGGCGGCTACTCCTATCGCCTGGAAGGCTACGTCGAACACGTGCGGCGGGTCTACCAGGCTTTCCAGCGTCACGCCTGGCCGGAACTGGCGCGCGCAGCAGCCCGCCTGGAGCACGTGTGCGGCTGGCCGTCTGGGGTGATGGAGCGAGCGGCCCACCTGGTCATCATGTTCCACGACGTGGGCAAACTGAACCGCGGCTGGCAGAACTGGGTCGTGCGCTACCAGAAAGCCATCGGGAAACCTGCCCCGGTAGGATTCTATGCCCACACCGACTTCGACCCGACCGATCCGCGGCACCGAGAGGAGCAGCAGGCGTTGGGAAGAAAGCCACCTCATGCCGTCGAGGGCGCGGTTGCCGTGGCGCAACTCCTGGCGACGGCGGTAGAGGAATGCGAGCCGTTGTTCAACGCCGCCTTCACGGCCATCGCCCGCCACCACGGCGCGTTCACTCGCGAGTACCGGCACTACGTGCTGGCTCCGGGGGCGAACAAAGCCGTGGCGGAGACGTTGGCCTTGCTGCCGCCCACCCTGGCAGATGGACTGAATACGAGGGATTTGCTGACCGGCGAGGATCCGGCGCGGACGCCCATTGTGGATTCGCTCGTGAACCCGGAGCGCGACGCCGAATTCCTGGCCTACGCGCTGCTGGCGCGGGCGCTGCGAAGGGCGGATCAGGAGGGGACGGGGGGAGGATAGAGGATGGAGGATGGAGAATGGAGGATGGAGAATGACGCTTACTTTCAAGTCGGCAGATGGATGCAGCCGCCGACAGAGTATGCCGGGTCGGTCGAGTAAGCGATGACGGCACACTTCAATTGGGGTTGATAAACGCCGATCCAGGGAATATCCCGATAGCTGATAGCGATGCTGGTATAGAGCCAGTAGGGAATCTTGCCGCTGAGGATAACGCCCGATCCGGTGGAAAGAGGCGGGATACGCAAAGCGTTGAGCTCATTGTATTCCAGGTAAGGAGACTGGGGTAAGGCCTCGACGTGGACGTAATCGGGCGACTGGTGAAGTCGAAATTGCAGCGGATACCCGGCACTCGGTTGCCCAATTGACAGCGGCCTGGCCTCGACCCACCCCAACCGGGGGTCGAAATGCGCGAAGGGCGCTGGAGATGCGAGCAAAGCCACTGCCGTGTAGAGCCAATTGGTTCCACGTCCATAGAGGGCCAGCGGGGTTTTCTCCGGCAGGTAGTTGAGCACCAGGGGCACATATTGAGGCTTCCAACGCACCTCGCCGCCATCCAGCGGGATGTCCAGCGTGTGCGCCAGACGATGCAGGTGGATGACGGTCTCGATAGGGCAGCGTCTTTCGTGCAAGCGATACAATTCGTCGGGGTCGTAGTACAAGATGCCAGCCAGGAGATCAACCAAGGCGCCAAACGTGGGGCCCGCCACAGTTTTGTTGCGGTCGAGGCCGGTGATTGTGCCGCGCAGGATCGGTTTTGTGGAAGCGATGGACTGGTCCCCTTGCAAGCAGGAGGTCAACTCGGCCACGACGGGGACGCCGTGCCGTCCGGCAATACTACGCCAGCAGGCCAGCGCGTCTGCGTCGGGGGTCAAGAGAACAGCGTGCGTGCAGCAGTCAAAGATGCGCTCTTGATAGGGAGTGGGCCGGCCGCCGGTGTCAACGATGAGCGGCAGGTGGCGTTTCGCCAGGCTCTCGCAGATGGAATCGGTGAACGCCTGGGTGAAATCGCCTTTGACGCGCAAGGTGCGCACGAGGACCTGGTCGGCCTCGTTTGCCCAATCTCCCTCTCCATCGGGGGCGGCTCGGATGACATAGTGTTCTATTTCGCGTTGGCGCAGGGCGCGGGTGAGGCTGTAGGTCAGCACAGATTTGCCGCTGTGCGGCGGACCGCCGATAAAGACAGCCGGGAATTGTTCCATTTCACTTGACCTCGCTGAGAGATTTGACCGGGAGTAAAGAGATGCCGCAATCCAATCGCAGTACGATGATTGTGACGCTGGGTGGACAGCCGCAGGTCGTTACGTTTGCCCTGGATGGTTTGCTCGAAAAAGGCGCAGCGATTGAGGAAGTGATTGTGATCCATTTGTCGCCGCGAGATTCGGGGCGCACAAAGCGGGCATTGGACAGTCTGGCTGCTGAGTTTGTCGAGGATGCTTATGCCGGCCGGCCGTGCCGCCTGCGCTTCTTTCCCGTTCGTCACGCCAGGGGCGGACTGGAAGATATCCGCAACGAGACCGAGGCCAACGCGGCCTGGCTTGCGATCTATCACTTGATTGCCGATTTGAAGGCAGAAGGGCGACACTTGCACGTTTGTATCTCCGGTGGCCGTCGTATTCTGGCCCTGCTGGCGGTGAGCACGGCGCTGCTGCACTTTGATCACGGCGATCGCCTGTGGCACATGTACACCGATCCCGACTTTCTGGAACGCGCCCGGGACGGCGCCATCATGCACGCCTCACAGAGTGACAGCGTGCAGTTGATCGAGGTCCCACTGGCGCCCTGGGGCGCCTATTTTCCTCCGCTGCGCGCGCTGGCTCAGGCTTCGCCCCAGGAAGTCGTCGCGGCCCAGACTCACTGGCTGGACGAGGCGGGGCGCAAGCGCTGCCGGCAGGTTATCGAGCAACTGACCCCACGGGAGTCAGACACCCTGCGGGCCTTTGCCGCCGGTCAGAACCCCCAGGAGGTCGCGGAG
>DATKWP010000530.1:0-6876 GCA_035529535.1 Anaerolineae bacterium
GTCAGGCTTGCCATGCGCACCGAATCGCGCAGGCTCAAGCCGACGCGTTCGACGCCATTGCGCACGCACACGTCGAGCGTCGTCACGCTGCTGGCATAGGCCGTGTTGTCTGGCAGGCGGGCGATGCCGTGCTCGACGATGGCCTCGACGCCGCCGACGAAGTATCGCCCCGCTGGCATGCCGGCGGCGGTCATGGCGTCGGTGACCCAGCAGACACGTTCCACTCCCTTGACCTTGACGGCGAGCTTCATCAGCGTGTCGCCAACGTGCCACCCATCGCCGATCAATTCGGTCGTGACGCGATCGTCGTACAGGAAGGTCTCCACCGCGCCCGCGACACGCTTCAGGGGTTGATCGTGGCCAGGGCCCGCGCGGCGCAGCGTGCTCATATTGCAGAAGAAATGCACCACGTGGCTCAGGCCGGCATCTATCGCGGGGACGATCTCGTGATAGACGCCGCTGGTATGCCCAGCCGCCGCAACGACGCCAGCATCACACAGCCCGCGAACGAGACCCACTGCGCCGTCGAGTTCGGGCGCCAACGTCATTGAGACCAGCACGTCGGCATATTCCAGATATGGCGCGTACCGTTCTGGAGTCGGTGCAACCAGCAATTCCGCCGGATGGCATCCCTTCTCGGCTGGATTGAGGAACGGTCCCTCCTGGTGCACACCGAGAACCTCGGCGCCGGGCAGGCCACCACCCTGTATCACACTGCGCGCGTTTTCCAGCCCTGCTAGCAGGTCCTCCATCGGGGCTGTAATCATCGTCGCGGCGAAGGCCGTCACGCCACGGGTAGCGAAGAAACTGCTCATCGTCTCTAGCGCCTCGGGGGTCGCGTCCATAACGTCCGCCCCCTTGCCGCCGTGGACGTGGATGTCAATCAGCCCCGGCACGATGTAGCCACCGCCAGCATCAATGATCGTGGCACCAGGGGGCTCTTGAAGCTCGCCGCGCCGCCCCACGCTCAGGATCCTGGCACCCTGCACGACGACCACGCCGTCTCTGATCTCGTCGAAGGGCGTCAATACAGTGCCGTTGTGGATGACGACAACCTCTTGACCTGTCATCTGGTACCTCCAAGTCCGCCCGTCAAATCATGCGGGTCAGCGCGCCATACATCTCAGGCCGCCGAGTCCTCAGGAGCGAATATCGTGAGTTCCGCGCCCGATCCAGCACTTGAGGATCAAGCTCGGCGCTGACCCACAGATCGTCCAGCACCGGCTCCGACTTGATCAGCAGCTTGCCATCCGGCCCCAGGATGTAGGCACCACCCAAATGGGTGGTGTGCCCGTTGTACCGCACCTGATTCCCATACGCGGCGAACACGATGTTGTCTTCAGCGTAAACCCCATATCGGCCTGGCAGGCCGTCCAGCATTTGCTTCAGGTCCCCTCGCTGCTTTCCCTCGGGAACCTCCTCTCCCCATCCTGTCCGGCTGGCATGCGGCAGTAACAGCACCTCCACACCTTTCAAGGCCAGCACGCGCCAGACTTCGAAGAAACTGGCGTCGAAACAGATCGCGACCCCCACAAGGCAGAAGCCCAGATCGAAGACCTCCAGCGACCGCCCCATGCGGAAGCTGAAATACTCATCCTGGGAAGCGTGCACCTTGCGCTGGACGCCAATCAGGCCCTCGGGTCCCATCAGGGTATATGCGTTGTAAAACGTCCCGTGTGCCTTCTCGCAGAAGCCGTACCCGATGACAACGTCCAACTCTTCGGTCAGGGTATGCATCGCCTCACAGATTGCACCCGCGGCAGCTTCCTCGGCCAGTGCGGTGACGTCCTCGCCACCGTAGTGAGCAGTCACCGAGAGCTCTGGGAACACCACCAGCTTGCAGCCGTCGCTGGCGGCTTCGTGGGCAATACGGCGGTGAACATCGAGATTGTGATCAAGGTCCCCGCGCAGCGCATTCATCTGCACGGCGGCGATTCTGAACTGTTCCAAATTCCGCTCCTCAAGTGGCACTCACGCGCTCAGCAGCAGCGATAAAGTCCTCCGACGAGGCCGTGTATCCCAGGTCCGTCTCAAGAAGCCGGATGGCCGCGCGCGTCATCCACCGCCCTTCGTACGTGTCGGCGAACTCGTAGGCGGCGGTGCAATCGCCCAGTGCGATACAGGTATATCCGAACCTGGTGAACATCTCGCGGATCGCCCCTGGTATGTTCATCAAGCATAGGTCAGCCATGAAACCGGCATAGAACAGCGTGTCTATGTCCAAACGGCGGCACAGGCCGTTGAGCTGCCAGCCGTCCACGACGACGGCCTCGGCGGGCAGCGGTCGAACGGCCTCGGCGATATCGAACTCGTGTGGGTGCGTCTCCCAGACGGGGCCGGGGTAGCCGGCACCGTACTGGTCCAGCCAATGCTCCTCAAAAGACCGTGGCCGCACGCAGCCGGCGACGGGCTGCGGAGGTTTGGGCGGACGCATCTGGGGATCTGCCGCGATCCTGAGGTACTGCGGGTATTTGGAGGCATAGGTGGGCTGGGCCAGGTGGAAGACGGCCACCTTCGCCTTCCTGGCTGCGTCCAGGACTGGCTTGATCTTTTCCACGATGATCTCGTGGGCCGTGGGCACCCAGTCGGCCACCTGGCCCGGGCAGTGTGCATGTGGGCCGATGGGATACGGCCCCGTGGCTTCACCGACGTTCCAGCAATGCACCAGAACCAGGCCGATCTGGCCCACGGGTTTCTCCAGCAGCTTCTCCTTCAATCCCTCCTCGCAGGACGCGCTCATTCCAGGGCCGTACACGCGCGCGATCTGATAGTGACGGATTTGTAACTTAAGATTCAGGCTGGCATTGGCGGGCAAATCACTCACCTCCATTCTGGAACCAGTATCCGTTCAGCTCCGCAAGTGTACCAACCGCGTGACGCCTTCTACAAGGGTGCACTCTACAGACACCAACCCAAATGCATCCGGCCTGGACACAACACCACTGGGGGCAAACCGGGCGGTGGGAACCAGGTGCTGCGGGATACGGAAGTGCCACGTCATGGCCCGGTCAGACTGGGCAGTCAGCCTGATCAGCGTGCCATCCTTAACCTCGCCAGAAATGGCTACCCCCTGGGAAGCCAGCAGCCGTTCGAAGCGGGCGTCTCGCACCTGCGACGGTAGCGCATGGAGAAGAACGGGGCCAGCCTCGTCAACGACCTGAACAAACATGGAGTGAACGGCGTGCACGAACGCACCGGCCGCGGTGGTGAGCCAGGGCAGATAGGCCCCCTCCCCCTCGCGGTAATGCTCGTTAGGGGCCATAAACGGCCCGGCCAGGGTGAGCGTCCGGCGCAGCACCTCGTACCCTTCGTCGCCGCGTCCCTGGTAGAAGAACGCCGTCGCCAACTGGCTGATCGGCCAGATCCAGGTTGACTCCAGCCACCGCGAGGGATCGGTTTCGTAGATGTAGGTCAACGTCTCGCGGGCGCGCTCGTCATAGACGTCGAACGAAAAGGGAAAAACCATGGGCACGTGCTGGGCACATGGCCGAACCGTAGCGTTGTCGGCATAGCGGTACCGTTTGCCCGCCTCGTCCACCGGCAGCGTCTGGCGCAATTCCGCCGCTAGCGCTTGCCACCGTTCGCGGTGAGCAGCATCCACATCCAGCAGTTCGGCCCCGCGCGCGGCGTTCTCCAGGGCACGGATGGTGGCGCAGTGCACAAAGATGCTGTTGGCGACCGGGTAGACCACCTCATCCACGTCGGTGATGGGGCGCGTCTTCAGGCGGCCGGCCTCGTCCCGCACGAGCACATCGTGGATCAACCACTCGGCGCAGCCACGCAGCACCGGGTAGTAGCGGGCCAGCGCAGCCAGGTCACCGGTGTACAGGTAGTAACGCCAGGCAGCCTCGGAGAACTTGCCGTGCCGGAACTGCTCGTCGGTCCAATGGCCGTAGGGGGCGCTCTCCTCGCCGTCCTCCGTCGCCTCCCAGGCATAGTACGCGCCGCGGCCAGCGCCGCGCCATAGGGCCACCGGCAGCGTATGCAGACGGTAGTTGGGCACGCGCTCCGCCAATTCCGGGTGATTGCCCGACAGCAGCGCGATGCACGGGTAGAACTCGTCGTGCAGCGTGCGCCCCTCCCACAGCGTGCTCAGATAGCCACAGGGAATGGACCAGGGCGAGACGTTACAGCGGATGGCGTAGAGGCTGGACCTGAACAGCGCTTCCAGGCCTGGATCGCCCCACTCCACGCTGCTGCTGTTCCAAAAGTCTGCCCAGCCGCGCTCGTGAGCAACCACGAGCGCCTGCACCCGCTCGAAATCGGGAAAGTGCGCATACTTGTACCGGTCGCCCAGCGCGACCCAGAACCACAGATCGGCGGTCTCGCCCGCATCCAGTTCGATCTCGTGCGTGAAGCGCCCGCCGGCCTCCGTCTCGCGGACCTCCCCCAGGGGGTAGCGCCCCAGGTGTACTTCACCCAGTTGATCGTTGATCTCGTACTGGACGCTCAGGCTTTCGCGCAGGTGGGGCGGGCGCGACGCTACCTCGGCGTCTGCCGATCGTTGGCCCGCCACGTTGCCGAAGGGCAGATCGTCCGGGTGCGGGCGGCGAATGTGCAGGCGGGTGTCCGGCGTGCGGTACCCTTGCGCATCCCCGAACTCGTATTGCAGGACGAAGGTCAGGTGTACCCGCGGCGTGGGCGGGCTGTCACGGAGCCCCCCACCCTCCCCCTTCCCCTCCCTGACAGGGAGGGGAGAAAAGATGCGTGGGGGGCTTGATAGGCGGGTGTGAAAGACGAGCACGTTGGCCGTAAGGCAAACCAGGCTGCGCGTCTGCTCGCAGATAGGGCCGTGGCGCAGAGTCGAGACCACCGCCCCGTGCTCCCAATCCAACGCCTGTTCCCAGTCCTCGTCGGCCACCTCCACTCCATCTATGATCAGCGTTCGGCACAGGCGCCCAAAGCGCACCAGGGGGCGCGTCGGCCCGATCAGTTCTTCAGGAGGGACCCTGGGGAAGCGGGTATTGGCGTTCTGGGCGTCTTTGAGCCGGCGCCCGGCCCAGAAGATGGTCCGATTGGGCGTCTCCTCCGGAGGGCACAACCCGTTGTGATAGCCCGTGGGGCCGAGCGCGGTGACGATCTCCCCGTTGCCGATCATCGGAGAGTTGTAAAGTGCATCTGTGCTGCGAACAGTGAACGTCATATCTATCACTCTCCCTGAGGGCAATTTGGCAACTTGCCCTACATCATGCAGTAGACTGGGTGCATCATCGCCTCAGTGCCGGCACCAGCCGTTGCACGTTGCCGAGATACAACTTCTCCAGCACCTCCTCCGGGAGGCCAATGCCGTTCACCAGCCAATTGCCGAACACGGGATAGCCGGGGTGCTCAATCTGCCGGTCGAACGTCTCGTAGAACCGTTTTGGCAGGCCATAGTCGTAGCCGACACGTTTAAACGCCCACGGTCGCCCCTCGTCCTCGTCGGCAAAGCCCCCCAACACCAGATCGGTCCCAAACAGGATGCGATCCTGGTGCTTCAGGAAGAAAGCGCGCACCTTATCCACCGGGTGGCGGCCCAGTTGGACGATGCTGGCGGCCGTGTCCACGTAGAAGTTTGGGAAACGATCCAGCCAGGCATCAACGATTTCCAGTCTCTCATAGTACATCCCCACGTGTGCGCCAATGAAAGTCGTATCGGGATGACGCGCGATGACGCGGTTGCGCTGCTCCAGCAGCTCGTCGTGGCCGGGGAACTGGTCGCCATAGACGTGCCAATCGGGGAAGCGCGTCAAGGCCTCCCGCTGCTCGTTGTGCTCGTCCAGCGGCTGGAAATGGGCCAGCACATCGGAGGAGTGGATGAGCACGGGGATGCCGAGCTCACCCGCCCTGGCCCACAGGGGATCCAGCCGGGGGTCGTCCACCGGGATCAGCCTGCGGGCGGCATCTTTGCAGTGCAACCCCAGCGCCTTAAAGATCTTTAACCCTCCGGCGCCCGCCTCCACCTTGCGCTCCAGTTCGGTAGCGTATCGCTCGCCAAAGCCGGGCGCGACGTCGCGGAAGTCGGGCGCGGGAAAGTAGACCATCCGCTCACCCAGCACCTTGCGGAACACGCGCATCCCCTCCTCGAAAGGGATGCCTGCTGACTCGAGGACGCCCAGGTTGACCACGCGGGCCAGGTTATTGGCGTCCATGATGTGCGCCAGGTATTCGACCTGGCCTGGGACCACGTGCGTGTGGGCGTCAATCAGCGTTCGATCAGGGATCGCATTCATCGTATCGTCTCCGATTTCCGTGATAATTCTGCGACGTTCGGCACACACACTAGTACGTATCATAGCGCTAGCCTGATGCCCCTGGATGAATCACCTCTTGAGGCATTGGCCAGAATAGCGGAGCGTTTGCACAGGCGTCCCCACGCGAACGCTCCCACGCTGCCGCCGACTAGTATCCGGCGTTCAGGTTCTGCTCAATCTCGGACTGAGAGAGCGTCCGGTCGTAGAGCGCCACCAGGTAGACCTTGCCCAGCAACGAGCGGTCCAACGTCGCCTCGGTGCGCCCCTACCCCTTCACCCCGGTGAAGACGACGCCCTGGATGAGGATGCGCTGGAACAGCAAGAACACCAGCAGACAGGGGACGACGAGGATGGTGGAATAGGCCATCATGGCTCCATGCAGGAGGGCGCGGGGATCCATGACTTTGACGATGGCAAGCTGCAGCGTGGCGACCTTATCCACCATCCCCAGGTAGATCAGCGGATCCAGGAAGTCGTTCCAGTGGTACATAAAGGTGATGACAAGCTGGACGACGACCGCCGGCCTGCAGAGCGGCAGCATGATGCGCCACCAGAAGCGGAACGTGCTGCAGCCATCCACATAGGCCGAGTCCTCCAGCTCGCTTGGTATCGTCAGGAAGAACTGGCGCAGGAAAAAGATCTG
>DATKWP010000531.1:0-4321 GCA_035529535.1 Anaerolineae bacterium
CAGGCGGAGCAAGAACATCAGCACCCCGGTGGCTAGCACAGACGACAAGGGATAGGTGATCAAGGCTGGATGGCGTGGGTCAGTCACGTTCCCAAACAGCTGCTTGAACCCGCCGAAGAAGTGCTGCACGGTGACCAGCAGGGACCGGATCAGCTCGATCTGTTGGCGAGTGTCCTCATCCTCTGCTGCTGTGGCCGTGGGGGACATCAAGGGGCTTGGGGTCGAGTTGGACATTGGCAACCTCCGCCGAGTACACTGGTAGTTGCCTATAGCATGTCCCAATACTCGAAATTAGGCAAGACAGTGCGAAGAAAGCGTATTCTTCATCGCTGATCGCTTTACCGGAAATTTGATAGACAGAGCAAATCTCGTTTACTGAATGTAGAATTCTCTTGTTCAGCGAGACCGGGATAGGAGCCGAATACACATGGAGAGCAATGAACTTGCAACGCGCCTGAAGGAACTGCGGGCAGCGAAAGCGAGGGGGTTGGGACGACGAAAGATCCCACAGCGGGAAGTTGCAACGCACCTGCACATTTCTCCCGGAGCGTACGGCAGTTGGGAGTCCGGACGAACCAGGCCCAACATAGACCTGCTACCAAGAATCGCAGAGTATTTTGAAGTGAGCATTGATGATCTGTTAGGACACCCGGTCGAGGTTCAAGCCGGGTGGAGGCGCATCATCACCGAGAAGGACCTGCACTGGAAATTACGCCGGAGGGCCGAAACGCCGGAAGAGGAGAAAGGGATCGAAGTCTGGCGGCGACTGGTGCGCGGGGAAAGCCCAGAAGTGATCGCGGCTGCACTGAAAATCCAATCCCCCCATGAAGTTGAACGTCACATCCAGGACGTCGTTTACGCTGACCTGATCAGCGTCGAGCACCTGCCCCAGGACGCCGACCTGGCCGAGCGAGTGCGACAGGCGTTTGGCTTGCGAGAGGTTATGGTCGTGCCTGTGGATGAAGAAGCGCCGGTGATTTTCAGGAGCGCCCTGCTGGGAGAGGCAGCCCGTTCCTACTTCAAAGCGCACGTTTCGGAAGGGATGAAGGTGGGCCTCGCCGGCGGTTATTCGGTCAGCCGCCTGGTCTATTCGCTCAGGCGCGGGGAGTGCCGTTCCATTGAGGTCTATCCGCTCGCCATCAGCCCGGTCATCGAGGCGATCGCCCTCGACGCGAATAGCCTGGTGGGGGCGCTCGCTTACCGGCACGACGGATACGACGTGAGAGGGTACACGCTGCAGTACGCCAGCCCGCTGGATTGGAAGGAGGCGAAGGCGGATACTGGTCGCAAGTATGCAGCCACCCGTCGCATCCTGGCCAAGGCCAAGAGTGTTGACATCGCCTTTATGGGACTGGGCGTCCTGGGCCGCCGGCGCGCCCCCATTGATCTTCTGGGTGATCTACTGGAGACAGAGGCAGGCCTCGAGGAACTACGGAGGAGGGGGGCCGTCGGAGACATCCTCTATCACCTGGTTGACCGGCACGGACAGCCTGTCTCGCCGGAAATCAGCAATCTTATATGCTCCATTGACCTGCAGGACCTCCGCGAGATGGTTCAGGTGGGAGTACGGGTGGTAGCGATCGCCTCGGCTGAGCGGAAGGTGGAGGGCACCTCGGCCCAGAAGAAGGCAGAGATCGCCCGCACTGCGATCAAGGCGGGGTATGCGAATGTGTTCATCATAGACGATGGATTGGCCCGGGCCCTGTTAGAACCTGAGCAGCCAGGTTAATTCTCGGGGTCTCCCGCTCTGGTTGCCACCCATGCTCCTTGTGCTATAATCAGCGTGGCACATTCTCCACCAATCCTCGAAAATGGGCTCTCAGTACCTTCCCGAAGGCTTCGTAGTTCGGTGTACTCACCGACAACAGGTATTCGCAGCACACTTGCGAGCCTTCGGGAAGGTCTGCCCAAACGGGCGGGCAACATGGCATCTGCGGTTACAATCGGACTGCTGGCTCCTCTGCTATTCCACAAGGGCGGTGCCCACGACTTCTTCAGCAAGTTCTTCGCCAGCCTGCGGACCACCGTCCAGCGGCACGGGCTGCGACTGCTGGTCGTGCAAAAACCCTACGACAGTCACCAGTGCATCCCGGTCAGCCAGTCGGTTGACGGCTGGCTCGTGCTGGCAGACGCCACCGGCGTCGAACACCTCCACCAGACCGGCAAGCCCATCGTGTTGGTCTCTGCGTGCAGCCCCGAGTTGGGCCTGCCGGCCGTGTCGGTAGACAACGAGGCCGGGATGCGCGCCGCCGTGACGCATCTGATCGAGCACGGCCATACCCGCATCGCCTTCGTTGGTCACCACGCCATCAGCGAAAGCCAGCAGCGCTACGAGGCCTACGCGGCCACCCTGCCCGGGTGGGGGCTGGCGCTCGACCCGCAATTGGTGATCAGTTTCGAGCGAGAGGCCCAGGTATCGCGCACCGGAGACCTGGCCAGCATGGGGCGGCTGGCCTGCCGGCAGTTGCTGGAACGTCAAGCACCCTTCACGGCAGTGGTCTGCGCCTCCGACGACCTGGCGCTGGGGGTCCTGCAAGGACTCCAGGCGGCGGGACTGCGCGTGCCCGAAGACGTGGCCGTCACCGGCTTCGACGATAGCGAGGCCGCCCAGTACGCCCGCCCGGCGCTGACGAGCGTGCACCAGGATTTCGCCGCCCTCGCCGAAGCCAGTGTCGCGCGCTTGCTGGCCGCCATTCAGGACAGAAAACAGGTTTTCCCCAAAAACCTGGTTTCTATGGCGCAGACGCTCGTGCCCGCCAGCCTGACGGTGCGCCGTTCGTGCGGGTGCGATCCGACCCTACACGCGGCCACGTTGTTCGAAGATAGCGACGCGGATGAGTACACCCGTGGCGGGCCGGACTGGCAGGACCACCTGGCGCGGCAACTGGTCGGGCTGGTGCAGCAAGCCGGGCCGCCAGGACCGGACGTCTCGCCCGGCCACGTCTGGCCGGGGGCAGAGGCGCTGGCCGGAGGCATTGGCGCCGCGGTGGAAGGCCGCGAACTGCCGGACGCGCAGGCCGTGGAGCAGGCCTGGCAGCAGGCGCTCGCCTTCACCGGCGACCTGGCGCGGCTGGAGACGATCCTGGCGCTGCTGAGGAAGGCGGGCCGGCAACGGCTTACGTGCCAGTCCCGTATGGCCGCCGACACGACCGGTGGCGCTGAAGCGCGGCTGGAGTCCTTCCTGTGCCTGGCCGGCCTGGAACTGATGCGCGCGCACCGGCTGGCCGGGCGGGACGACAATGCGTGGACCGCCTACCTGCAACAGGCGTTCGCCCACGCCGTCCAGGTCCTATTCGCAGGCGACAGGCACGAGACGGACCTGGGCTGGCTGGACGAAACCTGGGCGCGCTGGGGCTGCCTGGCGCTGTGGGAGCCGCCAGACGCGGGCGAACCCACTCCAACGATGGGCGCTGGCCTCATCGTCAACAGCGTCTATCGCTGGGATGGCCGCACCCGCCCCTCGCTGGGCGACCGCTTCAGCCAGCCCGACCTCGTCGCACGGCTTTGTTCTGGCTGGGATGGGGAGCCTGCCCCCACTCCCGGCAACCGCTACGCGGCCTCCGATTTTCCCCCGGCCGAGTTCATCCCTGGCCATCCCGCCGAGGGAGGACCGCCCGACGTGCTGCTGGTGCTCACCATCCCCAACGCCTGGGGGGTGCTGTTGCTGCGGTTGCCGGCCGAGGCCGCTTCGCTCTCCTACGGGATGCTCGCGCCCATCCTGGCGATCGCCCTGGAACGCGCCCGGCTGGTCGCCTCGCTCCAGGAAGCCGCGGATGAGTACATCCGTGAGAAAGACGCGGCCGAGGCCGCGCGCCGGGTGGCCGAGGAGGGCAACCAACTCAAGACGCGGCTGCTGGCCAACGTCAGCCACGAACTGCGCACCCCGCTCAACATCATTCTGGGCTACACCATGGTAGCCCTGGCCAAACCGAACCCCTATGGCATTACTCTGCCGGCGGCTTTCCACGACGACCTGGGCCACGTGCACTCCAGCGGCGAACACCTGCTGCGCCTGATCAACGACCTGCTCGACGTCGCGCGCGCCGAGATGCACGAACTGCACCTCTTCCCCGAGGAGATTGCCCCCCGCCTGTTCCTGGACGAAGTCTTCCAGAGCGCGGCGCACGGGCTCAGCTCCAAGGCGGGGGTGACCTGGCGACTGCACCTGCCCGACCACCTACCAGCCATCAAGGCCGATCCGATGCGGCTGCGCCAGATCCTGTTCAACCTGCTCAGCAACGCCCACAAGTTCACCAAGTCGGGCGAGATCGTGCTGGGGGCGGAAGCAGAGCCACCTCACCTGCACCTGTGGGTAGCGGAC
>DATKWP010000532.1:0-2489 GCA_035529535.1 Anaerolineae bacterium
TTGCCGCCCGACGAGGTGGCCCAGGCCGGTTTCAGGCTAAACAGCGCAGTAGGTTGGTATTCTGCGATCAGCCACATCATGCCCCCCGGTAACTCAACGTGTACGGCGCGGTCGTCTCGACCAGTTCGGTCATCACCTGGCTGAACTGTGCCAGCGAGTCGAACTCGTGCAGGGCGACGGCTCCCGGGCGCATCCTTTCCAACGCTTCCTGCACGCCCCGCAACTGTTCCCGGTAGTGGCTGTTGATGGGGCTCATCGTGGGCGCCGGCGCCACGCCGCTGCTCACGGCCACCACACCCTGCAAGTCCACGATGTGAGGGTTTTGTGTGCCGCGCATCGCACCGTTCGGCTCGATGAAGGCGTACAGAACGCTTTCCAGCAAGGCCCGATAGCGCGCCGCTCGCTGGGCTTCGTCCACTGCGTAGGTCTGCGTGATGTCGTTGAAGCCGATGCGCGCGACCTCGAAGTTGGCGACGATGGCATAGACACCGCTGGAAGCGGGGCGGTGGAAGATGGCCTGCCCCAGGTTGGCGGCGCGCTGCTCCTCGCCTTTTTCCGCCGCGCGTGCCCCGGCGCTGCGCTCGCTGGCATACTTGACGTGAAAGTAACTGTCGGTCGTGGTCAGGTCGGGCAGTCCCACCACCCAACTAAACTCGGCCACGCTCTTGCGGGGGATGGAGCGGTTGCCGGCCGTGATCAGATTGCCGGCCAGGTCGTCCAGCGCGCAATGCTGCAGTAGCAGCGTGATCGCTTCGGCGTCGGATTTGCCGCCAATCGCCTTGCCGTATTCGGCGTCGGCGCTGATGCGATTGGCGTTGAACTCGCGGCAGCCGGCGCACAGCGGCGTGTCCTGGCGGCCGGAGAGCAGCCGGAACAGGTGCTCGGCCTGGATGTGCTTGAGCATGTCGCCGCTGATGGCATTGACGTTGTACATCCGCCGGTCCTCGCCCACAATGTTCACCATGCGGGTGGTGATCTGGTTGCCCTCGCCGCCCTCGTTGTTCAGACTGTGCATGTCGAGCGTGGCCTGGGCCGAAATGGAAAGCGCATAGATGTTGCTGCTCATTTCATTCCTCCTTCATTCTCTATCCTTCACTCTTCACTCTTCATTCTTCATTCTTCATTCTTCATTCTTCAGTCTCTATCCTTCATTCTCTATCCTTCATTCTCTCCCTGAGTGTCGTCTGCTATTTCTTCCCCTTCCCCCTCACCCTCTCCTTCCGGCGTTTCTCCTACACCCTCCCGCGGCAGGCGGGCGTAACCATAGGCCACGAGCAGGTTGCAGATCAGCCGCGAGTCGCCATACTCGTCTATCAGCGCCACGACGTCGTCAATGTCGCTGGTCTGGACGCTGCGCCGATAGGGGCCGGGACGGTTCTCCATCACCTGCGCATTCTCGGCGTTGTACCTGGCCAGAAAGTCGGCCAGTTCGGCGATGAACTCCTGGGGATAGGCGGCCTTGCGCGCCAACTGCTGCCCCAGGCCGTAGCGCACGTCGTAGCGCCGGTCGCCCTGCTGCTTGCGGTACTGGGCCGTGACCGTCGCCTGCCGGATGGCGTAGGCAATGTGCTGGAAGCCCGGCGTTTCCAGAATTTTGCTCAAACGGGGTCCTTCTGGACTGTTCATCATCAACCTCCTGAGATTTGTGGTCGTGAACTGGCGGGCGCGGCCGCCCGGCCGCTCCCGTTGGCCGATCAAGTAACCGCTGTAGGCGGTGGTGAACTCGAAGAAGGGGCGCAGGTCACTCCCCGACACGAAATCACGGTAGCAGAGCAGCAGGTTGTGGGCGTCGCCGTGGCTCTCATCGAACTGGCGCACGATGGCCTCGTGCTCGGCCAACACTTCCAGGCCGTCCGCCACATCGCTCTCGCTCTCCACCCGGATCCAGCCCGGCAGCCCGATGAAGGAGAGGTTCATCACCGCTACGGCGTTGCCCAGGTCCTTGTAGAAGGCGCTGTAGAAGCCGGCCACCACGTGGGATGGCCGCTGGCGTGTGAACAGTCGCGCTTTCAGGCTGGCTCCTTCCCGCTGGCGGGTGAATTCGAGCATAGCCTGGGTGTAGCGCAGCGCGGCCAGCACGTCAGAGCGGATGGCGGTCTCGGCGCGGGCCATGCGGCCCCGGAAAGCCCTCATGATCCGGCTGCTCTCTTCCAGGTCAATCTCGGTGGGAGACAGAACGTAGGTCTTGCGGTCCTTGACCCCACTCAGGTTCCTGGTCAGCGCAGCGCGGTAAAAGCCGACCGCCTTGAGCCACTCGATCAACCAGAAACCGTCCACGTTGCCCATTTGTAGCCTGTCGGCCTTGGTCCGGTTCTGCCCTTTACCCTGGCCGGGGTTGTAGACCTGGGCGGCGGTCGTGCCGGGCTTGATGCCCCAACCGTGGGCTTTGTCCAGTTCCGCCCAGGCCGCGATGGCGGCGTCCAGGTCGTTGGGCGTCTGGGCAAACAGGTCGCGCACGAGCGCCAGCACTTCAGGCAGCCCGTCCTGGA
>DATKWP010000533.1:0-2518 GCA_035529535.1 Anaerolineae bacterium
CGGCGCAGGAAGCGGCGCAGGAAGCGACGTTCTCGTTGGCAAGGAGGAGGCATCGTTGAACGAGCGAGACTTGATACTGCGTATGGAAGGGATCTCCAAAGCCTTTCCCGGTGTGCAGGCGCTGGACCAGGTGGATTTCGAGGTGGCGGCCGGTGAGGTGGTAGCGCTGGTCGGTGAGAATGGCGCCGGCAAGTCCACCCTCATGAAGGTTCTGTGCGGTGTGTACCCCAGAGACGCAGGGCATATCTTCCTGCAAGGCCGGGAGGTCGAGATCGAGAACCCCCTTCAAGCGCAGCGGCTGGGCATCGCCATCATCTACCAGGAATTCAACCTCACCCCGAACCAGAGCGCGGCGGCGAACATCTTCATCGCCCGTGAGCCGCGCCAGCGCGGAGTGGGACGGCTGTTGAACCTGGTGGACCGCCGCCGTATGGAACGAGAAGCCCGGGAACACTTGGAGCGCGTCGGTGCACGGGTACCGGCCACGGCGCTGATCCGCGATCTCTCTGTGGCCCAGCAGCAGATGGTGGAAGTGGCCAAAGCACTGGCGGTGGACGCCAGGGTCATCGTGATGGACGAGCCGACGTCCGCCTTGGGTGAGGAGGAGGTCGAGACCCTGTTTACCATCATCGGCACGCTCAAACAACAGGGCATCGCCATCATCTTTATTACTCATCGCCTGGAAGAGGTCCTCCGCATCGCTGACCGAGTGGTCGTACTCCGCGATGGCCGGCGGGTGGGCGGCATGCCCATTGGCGAAGCGACGCCTGAAAAGATCATCCATCTGATGGTGGGGCGGGAATTGACGGACCTGTACCACAAAGAGGAGGCCGAGATCGGTGTGCCTCTGTTGGAGGTGCAGGGCCTGGCTCGCCGGGGGGTGGTGGAGGACGTCAGTTTCACGCTGCGACGAGGGGAGATCCTGGGCTTTGCCGGCCTGGTTGGCGCTGGCCGGACAGAGACTGCCCGCATGCTCTTCGGTGTAGATCGCCGGGACGCAGGCGTGATCTCGATGGATGGGAAACCGGTTGACATCCACTCTCCCGTGGACGCGGTGGCGGTGGGGCTGGGCCTGGTGCCGGAGGATCGCGGCCTGCAGGGATTGGTGCTCAAACTGCCGGTGTGGGAGAACGTCGCCTTGCCCTCGCTCGACCATTACGCCCGTGCCGGGTGGGTAGATCGGCCGGCACTCCGCAGCCTCGCTCAGGAATACGTGGATAAATTGAACATCCGCACGCCTGGCCTGCAGCAGAAGGCCATGTTTCTCTCCGGCGGCAATCAGCAGAAAGTCGTGCTGGCCAAGTGGCTGGCGTTGCATCCCAAGGTATTGATCATGGATGAGCCAACGCGGGGGATTGACGTGGGGGCCAAGGCCGAGGTCCACGCCTTGATGAGCCAGTTGGCCCAGGCCGGGATGGGCATTATTATGATTTCGTCGGAATTGCCCGAGATCATGGGCATGAGCGACCGGATCCTGGTCATGCACGAAGGGCGCGTGGCGGCCATTCTGGAGCGGGCCGAGGCCACGCAGGAGAGAATCATGGCGTATGCAAGTGGTGAGATCGCCAACAGCATCGTCAACGCGACGTCGAAAGGAGCATCCGCATGAGCAGTGTGACACCGGCGCACAAGGGAAGCACAGAGGCTGTGGCGCAGGCCCGTAAGACCGCATGGCGGAACGTGATCGGCCGGCCAGAGTTCGGTGTGTTTCTGATCTTGCTCGTCATGACCATGGGCCTGTCGGTGTATACCGATACCTTTCTCACCAGCACCAACATCTTCAACATCCTGCGGGCCTTTTCGTGGATCGCCATCAGCGCTTTTGGGCAGTCTATGGCGATTATCACCAACGGCATTGACCTGTCAGTCGGTGCGGTGATGGGTCTCTCTGGCCTGGCGACAGCCATGTTGCTGGCGCAGGGGGTCAACGTTCCCGTGGCCGTGCTGGGAGGGTTGTTGACGGGGCTGATCGCCGGGCTCCTCAACGGCCTGATGATCACCAAGGGCAAGTTGCCGCCTTTCATTGCCACGTTGGGCATGCTGCTCATGGCGCGCGGCCTGTGCTACGGGTTGACCGGTGGCTGGCCGGTGCGTGACCTGCCCCAGACCTTCCGCAACCTGGGCCAATATGACGTTCCCATCGCTGGCATGGGGGTGCCCCTGCCACTCATCTTCCTGCTCGTGACCGGCGTGATCATGTCCACCTTTCTCGGGCGCACCGTGTGGGGTTATCGCATCTACGCATTGGGCGGCAACGAGACAGCCACCGCCCTATCGGGCATCAACACCAACCGGGTTAAACTCTTGGTCTACTCCCTGGGCGGTTTCCTGACCGCCATCGGCGGAGTGCTGATGACAGCCCGGCTGGGGGTGGCGGCCCCCACGGCGGCGTCGGGGTACGAACTGGACGTGATCGCCGCGGCGGTCGTGGGTGGAACCAGCATGAGGGGAGGCGAGGGCACCATCTTGGGTGTGCTCATTGGCGCGGCCATCATGCAGGTCCTGCGCAACGGGCTGG
>DATKWP010000534.1:0-3221 GCA_035529535.1 Anaerolineae bacterium
CGAGGCACGCTGCCGGGTGACGTTCATCCACGAGCGCCGCAACCCCCTCTTTGGCGGGCGTTCCCCGGCCCCCAACCTGGAGGCCCTGCGGCTGCTGATCACCCACATTCAGGAAGATGGCTACGACCTGGGTCTGGCCACTGACGGCGATGCCGACCGGGTCGCCATCGTGGACGAGCGGGGCGAGTACGTCACGGTGAACGACGTCCTGCTCCTCCTGTACTGGTATCTCCACGAGGTGCGCGCCGAACGGGGCGGCGTGGTGCGCAACATCGCCACCACGCACCTGCTGGACCGGCTGGCGGCCCACTTTGGTGAAGTATGTTACGAGGTCCCGGTCGGCTTCAAGCACATCTCCGCCACGATGGTCAAACACGATGCACTGCTGGGGGGCGAATCGAGTGGTGGTCTGACGATCCGGGGCCACATTCTGGGCAAGGATGGCATCTTCGCCGCAGCCCTGGTCGTGGAGATGCTGGCACGCACGGGCCAGCGCATATCCCAACTGCTGGAGCAGGTCTACGACATTACCGGCCGCCTCTACGTCGTCGAAGATAACGTCCCGGCTACCCCCGAGATGCGTATCGTCGTCCCACGCCTGCTGCAGCAGGCTCCCACCGACCACATTGGCCCTTACCCGGTGGCGCACGTTTCCCACCTGGATGGCACGAAATTCCTCCTGGCACACGACAACTGGGTATTGCTGCGCTTCTCCGGCACGGAGCCGGTCTTGCGCCTCTTCGCGGAGGCCGATTCCCCGGACAAGGCCCACGAGTTGATCGAATGGCTCACCAAATTCATCCAGAAGGAGATCCAATGACCCAGTATTTGCTTCCCCAACCCAAGGAACTGTCACTGCTGGACGGCACATTCTCGCTCGATGCCGAGACCCTCATCGTCATCCCAGCCCAGGCTGGCGACGACGCATACTTGGCCGCCCGCCAACTTCAGGACGAGGTATACCAGGCCACCGGCCTGACACTGCCCATCCTCAAGGCCTTCGCTCCACCTCGGTCCAGCAATCTCATCTTGCTCGTCTGCGGCCAGGTGCAGGCAACGGCCTTCGGCCTCGAACCAGTGCGGACCCCGGCCCCTGATACCCTCGCCGACCAGGCTTACACGCTGGCCGTCGCCCCGGCGCGCATCACGCTCTACGCCGATGCGCCCACCAGCCTCTTTTACGCCGTTCAGACGTTGCGCCAGTTGGTGCGGCTGCACTGCCAGACGATACCTGCATTGACCATCCAGGACTGGCCCACGCTCCAGTATCGCGGCCTCATGCTCGACGTCTCCCGCCGCAAAGTCCCGACGCTGAGAATGCTCAAGCAACTGGCCGAAGAACTCTGCCACTATAAACTCAACGTGCTGCAACTCTATACCGAGCACACCTTCCAGTTCCCCCACCATCCCAAGATCGGGGCCGGCTGCGGTTCGCTCAGCAGCCAGGATATCCTGGAACTGGATGCGTTCTGCCGTGAACGTCACGTCGAACTGATGCCCAATCTGCAGTCCTTCGGCCACGCCCGCAACACGCTGACCATCCCGGAATATCAGCACCTGGCGGAGACAGGCCTCTTCTGGACACTGAGCCCGGCCTACGAGGAGACGTACACGCTGCTGGACGACCTCTATGCCGACATGCTGCCCGCCTTCACCTCCACGGCCTTCAACGTGGACTGCGACGAGACCTGGGACCTGGGGCATGGAGCCAGCAAGGGGATGACCGACGAGGTCGGCGTGGGGCGGGTCTACCTCAACCACATCCTGCGCGTGCGCGAACTGGCGATGCGCTACGGACGGCGCATCCAGGCCTGGGGCGACATCCTGCTGCATCATCCAGAACTGATCGGCGAGGTGCCAGACGACGTGACGTTACTCGATTGGCACTATGACCCCGCCGACGAGTATCCCACCGCCAGGGTCTTCGGCGAAGCCGGGCGGCGGTTCTGGGTCTGCCCGGGCGTCGGCTCCTGGAACAGCATCTTCCCGCGGCTCTACGGGGCGAACGTCAACATCCGTAACTTTGTGCGCGACGGGGTGGCCGCCGGTGCCGAGGGTGTACTCAACACCGAGTGGGGCGACCATGGCCACTACCAGCCTGTGGGCCTATCCTGGTACGGCTACGTCTTCGGCGCGGTCCAGGGCTGGACCGGTGGCACGACGGACGAAGAGGACTTTAATCTGGCCTTCGGCCCGCTCTTTTTCGGCCCGGAATGCGACAAGATCATGGTCGCGCTGCACTATCTGGCCCGCACGAATGACCTGCCCAACGTCCATCGCGGAAACCGCTCCCATACCATCCTGGCTTTGTTCGACGAGCCGTTGACCGGTACGACGGTGGAGGGTGAGGATGCACTGCCGGCCGAGACGCTCACGCGGATGCGCCAGTTGGCCGAGGCGGTCGCTGAGACGTGCGACGTTCTGGCCCCGGACCATCCTCGCGAACTGACGCTCTCGGAGGTGGCCTCGGCCGCCCGCCTGACCGGTTACGCCGCCCGCAAGACGGCGCTATCTCAGGAGATCCGCCAGGGGTTGCGCGACCCGCACCTGGACGCCGACCGTGTATACGGCTACATCCAGGCGCTCAGAGCGCTCGACGCAGAACTGGAAAGCCTGCGGGCCGAGTTCGAACTACTGTGGCTGTCCCGCGCCCGGCGCAGCGAGATGCACGTCGCACTGGGCTACTATGCCGGTCTGCGCGTGCGCTTCCGGGCTGCGGCTGCCTGGCTGGAAGAACAGCGGCAGGCGCTGCTGAAGGGCCAACCCGTGGACGCGCTGCTACAGACCTACGACGCCAGCGACTACCGCACGCTGTGGCAGACCTGGCCTGACTGATAAGCATCCACCCTCCCGCAGGTTTACCGCCGATCCAACGCAAACCCCGCCCACAACAACCTGCGGGAGGGTATTGACCGGAGGTATCCACGTGTCTAACCCTATCGAAGCCGTCATGGTCGGCGCGGGCAACCGGGGCTACTATGCCTACGGCCCTTACGCGCTGCAACATCCCGACGAAATTCGTTTCACCGCCGTCGTCGAACCTCACGACGAACGGCGGCGGCGCTTCGCCCAAGACCATGCCATCCTGCAGGAACGGCAGTTCCGCACGTGGGAGGAACTGTACTCCCGCGGCCAGATCGCCCAGGCGCTCGTCAACTGCACGCTCGACCGGATGCACCTGGATTCCACGCTGCCGGCGCTGGAACTGGGCTACGACGTGC
>DATKWP010000535.1:0-3862 GCA_035529535.1 Anaerolineae bacterium
GCGCGCTCTCCAGCAGCGCGTCCACGCTGGCAAAGTCAAACCTCCCCTCCTCCGGCTCGATCTGCTCCCAGTACACCGGGATCTCCAGCGTGTTGCCGTGGATCAGTTCGACCGCCCTGAAGGCAGCCTCGGCCTCGGCGGCGTTGTAGCCGCTGGAGTTGCGGGACTGGCCGCCCACAGGGAAGAAGGGCTGCCCGTTCACGGTGAATACGCGGTCTACGTTTGTCATGGATCCTTATTCTCCTCCGCTACTCTCCTTGAGCGCCAGCAGTTCGCACATGCCCGCGCCCTGCTGTTTGCACCAACTGTAGATCGTCACAATGTCCCACCCGACGCAAAAGTGGCGCACGCCCATGTCCAGATAGGGCCTGGCCTGCTCATGGCTGGCCACCTCCACTCTGGGGTGCACCCCCAGCGCCAGCGCCCGCTCGATCATCCTGCGGTGCACTGCCTGCACCTCCGCGCCACGGCCCTGGCCCGGTTTGCCGATGCTGACCGAGTAATCGGTGGGGCCAAACTGCACCATGTCAATCCCTGGCACAGCCAGGATCTCGTCCAGGTTCTCCATGGCGGCCTTTTTCTCAATCATGAGGGCGATCACCACCTCGTTCAACGCCTCGACCCAGGCCTCGGAACCGGCCTCCAGCACGTAGCCCACACTGCGCCGCATCGCGGCGCCGTGCACGCCTCTCGCCACGGGCATCTCGGACCGCACCAGGCGCACGCACTCGCGCGCATCGGCAGCGGTGCGGACATCGGTAAAGAGCACGTTCTGGAGACCTGAGTCAATCGCCCGCTGGGCGATGAAACCACGGTTCTGCTCCTCGACCTTCATCATGGAAGACATGGAGGGGAACAACTCGATGGCCCGGCCCAGGTTGTCCAATTGCTCCAGGCCGAAAGGCGAATACTCGCCCACGTACTCGACGTAATCGAAGGCGCGCGAGTGGCCGATGATCTCGACCAAGCCTGGCCAGGGGCAGATCACGTGGGTGCCGATGGTCGGTTTCCCCTCGTTCAACAGTTGTCTGAGCCTGTTCGGTTTCAAGATGCACCTCTGCAAGTACTGCTTATACGGTGTGTGGGGCGAAACCCCGCCGAAACGGGACGTCCATCACATTTCGAACCACGAACCGCCTAGAACCCCCGCTGCTTGTCTATCTGGTTGCGCAGGGGCAATTCACCGCGCAAGAAACGCCCCAGGTTCTCACGAAAGATGTCGAGGATACGCTGGCACTCAAACTGGGTGCCTCCGGCCACGTGCGGTGTGATCAGCAGGTTCTCCAGGTCCCACAGCTCGCTGTTGGCGGGCAGGGGTTCCAGATCTACCCCGCAAACCTGAGTGTTGCGACAATATCACGAAGGGGGGCTTCTGTCAAGGCGGGGGACGCAGAGGATGAGAGAAATTGCTTCGCCAGCCAACCCGTGTTACACTGCCTCGACAGGGAGGACCACGCGTGAAACGACAGCAACAGAAAGGGACGTACTCGTCCCCCGCATCCGCAAGGCACTACCATGCGCTCCAAGCGCTTTGAGCGGCTGGCCGGGCGGCCCATCAACCGCGAGACCTTCATCAGCCCCTGGCCCGAGGTGGGCCTGAGCGCCATGGGCAGTCCCTTCGACCCTGCGCCCAGCCTGAAGATCGAGCACGGCACCGTGACCGAGATGGATGGCCTGCCGCGCGACCAGTTCGACCTGATTGACCACTTTATCGCCCGGCACGCCCTCGACCTCGACGTGGCCACACGTGCGATGGACACGCCCTCAACCCAGGTCGCCCGCATGCTGGTGGACGTCCACGTGCCACGCTCCACCGTGCTCGACCTGGCAGGGGGCTGCACGCCGGCCAAGCTGGTGGACGTCGTCCAGCGCATGAATGTCCTCGAGATGATGGTGGGACTGGCCAAGATGCGCGCCCGGCGCACGCCGGCCAACCAGGCCCACGTCACCAACCGCAAGGAGAGCCCCGCCCTGCTGGCGGCGGACGCGGCCGAGGCCGCACTGCGAGGCTTTGCCGAGATCGAGACCACCGTCGGCGTAACCCGCTACGCGCCGCTCAACGCCCTGGCCATCCTGGTGGGCTCCCAGGCGGGGCGCGGGGGCGTGTTGACCCAGTGCGCGGTGGAGGAATCCACCAACCTGCGGCTGGGCTTTAAGGGCCTGACCAGCTACTCGGAGACTCTCTCCGTCTATGGCTCCGAGCGGGCCTTTGTGGACGGCGATGACACTCCATGGTCCAAGGCCTTTCTGGCGGCGGCCTACGCCAGCCGGGGGGTCAAGACCCGCTTCACCTCGGGCACGGGCGTTGCGGCGCTCATGGGCCACTCTGAGGGCAAGTCCATGCTGTACCTCGAAGCGCGCTGCCTGCTCGTCACGCGCGGCGCGGGCAGCCAGGGCACCCAGAACGGCTCCATCAGTTGCGTCGCGCTGCCCGAAGCCCTGCCCGGCGGCGTGCGCACCATCCTGGCTGAGAACCTGATCGCCACCATGCTCGGCCTGGAGGTCGCCTCCGGCAACGATGCGCTGGCCTCCCACTCGGAGATGCGCAAGAGCGCCAAGCTCATGCTCCAATTCATCCCCGGCACCGACTTTATCACCTCCGGCTACGGGGCGATCCCGCGCTACGACAACATGTTCGGCGGCGGCAATTTCGACGTGAGCGAACTGGACGACTGGTACGTGCTCCAACGCGACCTGCAGGTGGACGGCGGCATCGTCCCCGTGCGGGAGGAGGAGGTGTGGCGCGTGCGCGAGCGCGCCGCCCACGCGGTGCAGGCCGTGTTCAATGCGCTGGGCTTACCACCGATCAGCCAGGCCGAGGTCGAGGCGGCGATCACCGCCTTCAGCAGCCAAGATATGCCCGACCGCGACCAGGTGGCCGACGTGGCTGCCGCCCAGCAGTTGCTGGACGGACCGCCGACGGCGCTGGACGTCGTCAAGGCGTTGGAGGGAACCGGCTTTCACGACGTGGCGGCCAACGTGCTGGAGATGCAGCGCCAGCGCGTGATCGGCGACTACCTGCAGCCGTCGGCCATCTTTGCGCCTGGCTTCCACGTGCTCAGCGCGCTGACCGACCCGAACGACTACCAGGGGCCGGGCACGGGCTACCGCGTGGAGGGCGCGCGCTGGTCCGCCCTGCAGGACCTGCCGCAGGCCTGGGACCCGCGCACGTACCTGGAGGCCCTGGGGGCCGCCCAGGCCCAGGCCTGGCTGGAGGAGGCCGGCCCGGCCCGGCCGGGCGACCGGCTCGAGGTCGTCGTCGCGCTCGGCCCTGCCTTTGGCACCGTGCTCAGCCAGACCATCGGCGGGCTGGACCACCATGACGTGCTATCCGCCTTGTGCCAGGGCATCCAGGAGGAGGGCGTACCTGCCCGCGTGGTGCGCGTCCACCACACGTCCGATTGCGCCTTCATCGGCTACGCAGGCGCACAGTTGAGCGGCTCCGGCGTCGCCATCGGCGTCCAGTCCAAGGGCACCACCGTCATCCACCGGCGCGACCTGGCCCCGCTCGAGAACCTGGAGCTCTTCCCACAAGCCCCCAACCTCGACCTGGACACCTATCGCCAGATCGGGCGCAACGCGGCCCGCTACGCGGCGGGCCGGCCGGTCGCACCCGTGCCGGTCCGCATAGACAACACCGCCCGGCTGCGGCTGATCGTACAGACCACGCTGCTGCACCTGCGCGAGACGCAAGAAGTGGAGCGGGATCGCCCGCCCGGCGAACTGCGTGTGCTACGGCAGGAGGCCCTATGAACACGATACGCACCGCCAGCGGACGCACGCTGGATGAACTGACCATCGAGGCCGTCATGGCCGGGGAACTGGGGGGCGAGGATTTTCGTATCAGCGGCGAGACGCTGCG
>DATKWP010000536.1:0-4491 GCA_035529535.1 Anaerolineae bacterium
AGCGGAA
The DNA here is from genome assembly GCA_035529535.1 of Anaerolineae bacterium. Classification (GTDB taxonomy): domain Bacteria; phylum Chloroflexota; class Anaerolineae; order B4-G1; family B4-G1; genus DATKWP01. The sequence continues at coordinate 8 of DATKWP010000536.1, forward strand.
ATCGCCGGGAGTGTGCTGGGACCGCTAACACGCCGGGAGACGGTCGTACAGGCGCACGTCCTATGGCTGCCAGTGATAATGCAGAAAACCCTCCCGCAGGTTCAGAACCTGCGGGAGGGTCATTCACCCCTCCCTCTCAGGGAGGGGCAGGGGGAGGGTAGTGTTTCGTGAAGTCAGCAGAACAACGACGTCGGTGGTTGCTGTGGCTGGCTCGGCTGGTCGTCGGGGTCGTGTTCTTCTTCAACGTGACCTGTGCGCTTTCGTTCGTGGCCTGGCCGGACCGCTATGCGCCGTCCTTCGAGGTGAGCGGCGTGCCGGGGCGGGTGCTGGTGCGCGGGATCGGCCTCCTCTTCCTGATGTGGAACGCCACCTACCCGCCCGTGCTGGCGCGGCCAGACCGTCACCGCACCCTCTTTGCCGTGCTCCTGGTCCAGCAGGCCATCGGGCTGGCCGGCGAGACCTGGATGTGGCTCACGCTACCGGCGGGCCACGCCGCACTGTGGACCACCGGCCTGCGCTTCATCGCCTTCGACGGCGCGGGGCTGGCAGGAATGGGAATGGTTTTCTGGCTACTCTACGCGTTGAAACGGACCGAGAGAACGTCGCCGTCCTGCACCACGTAATCGCGCCCTTGCAGGTGGACACATCCTCGTCTGCGAGCCTCAACCATGGAACCGGCAGCCACCAGGTCATCGTAGCGGATCACCTCAGCGCAGATGAACCCGCGGGCCAGGTCCGAGTGGATCGCGCTGGCGGCCTCTACGGCGTTCGCCTCTTGTGGAATCGTCCAGGCCCGCACTTCGTCCTCGCCCACCGTGAAGAAAGACTGCAGGCCCAGTAGTTCGTAACTCAGGCGGATCATCCGCCTCAAACCCGGTTCTTCGATACCATACTCGGCCAGGAAGAACTCCGCTTCCTCCGCATCCAGGCGAGCAATCTCCATCTCTAGCCCCCCATGCAGGCAGATCACGGCTGAGTCCCGATGCGGATAGCACAGATAATGGTCCGGCTGATCGTCTCCATCGTCACCCACGTTGAGCACGACCAGCACCGGCTTGGCGGTCAGAAACTGGTAGCCCCGTAAACGCTTCTCTTCCCCCGGCGTCAAGGCCATGTCACGGACCGGCACCTCTTGCTCCAGCCCTGCTTTGACCCGTGCCAGCAAGTCCAGTTCCTCCTGATCGGCCTGGCGCTCGGCATAAGCCCCCTTCCGGGAAAGCGTGTGCTCCAACCGCTCCAGGCGCCGCTCGACGATGAGCAGGTCGGAGAAGAGCAACTCAAAGTCCAGGGCCGCCAGGTCACGGGCCGGGTCTACCGATCCGGCCGGATGGGGCACTCGTTCATCCTCGAACGCACGCACCACGTGAAGCAGAGCGTCATTTTGGGCCACAGCATTGAGCAGAGGACCGCTTAACCCACCGTCCCGCCCGATGCCGGCTCGCAGCCCGGCAATGTCGTGATATTCCACGCGGGCGTACGTCGTTTTGCGCGGTTGAAACATCGCCTCCAGGCAGTTCACCCGGATGTCAGGCACCACGACGGTGGCCTTGTGCGTCTCCACCTGTCGGGTGCTATAGGCTGTAGTCTCCACCTGGCTGTGCGTCAAGGCGTTGAAGATGGTGGTTTTGGTGCCGTTGGGCAGCCCAATGATACCGATCAGCATCACGTGCCTCCAGACAAAAATCTGACAGAGCAGCCTGTGCTGCTCTGTCCGCGGATATTCTACCACAGAAAGCACGTCTTGCCAATGTGCCGAGGCTCGGAGTCCCCAACTTGTTGGGGGTTTTTTGCCAGAAACCGAACGAGTTCGGGATGCCGCTTGACAGGCTGGCAGGATTCCTGTAAGATTACACCGTAGAGGATCGGCATCTCGGGAGGCAGCATGAACGAACAGGAAACGCAGGCCGACACACCCCTTGAGACCGTCCGCACAGAGACGCTGCCGGAGGGCGCTCTCTTCGTGAGCCCCGACGGCGTGCTATACCAGGTGGTAATGGCGGGGAGCGCAGGGTTCCGCAAAGCAGAACCGTGGCCCTGGCCCTCCCACGCCTGGCTTGGCACTGCCAGCAGGCCAACCGCTGTGGCCCTGGTAGCCGGCTCTCTGCTGGCGCGCAACTACCCGGTCGTGATCGAGGGCCGGCCACTGCGTACGCTGAGCCGGCCCGGCTTTCTCGGCTCCGGCGACCGGCCCTGCCACTACGTCTTCCCCGACGAACGGCTGGCCCGCTTGGCAGCCCAGTTAGACGAGTCATTGGCACCTAAATCGGGGCTGGCGGTGCGGAAAGAAGGTCAACGCTACGTCCTCAGCGACGGGCAATACGCTTACCGCACCTATCACTATCAGATGGATGGCCAGGGCCAGGCGGTGGACCTGACCGCCCGTCGGGCCGAGGAAATCCTCCAGGCTCAAGCATGCGAGCAGGGCCCGCACTATTGGCGGTACATACCGGGTTGGGAGGAAACTCTGAGTGCAGCCGCGCAGCCCGCAGAACCCTCCCCGAAACCCTCGCTGGAATCCGCGATCGAGAAAGTGATCGCAGAGGTGGCGGCCATCGCCCAAGAGCCCACTCCCTCGCCAGCACCAGAAAGAGCGGAGGCACAGCCAGAACACAAAGAGGAACGCAAAGAACCACCGAAGGAAGAAGAAGTTGAGCCCAAAACACAAACCAGGCGCAAGCCCAAAGCGCCCAGAAGGAGAACTCGAGCCATGATCCTCTCGATTGACATCGGTTACGGCTACACCAAAGGCGTAGGTCCCGACGGCCTGCGTTTCTCATTCCCCAGCGTGATCGGCAACGCGGAGGACGTTCGTTTCGCGGCCAACCTGATCAGCGGCGAACGAGCGCTGCCCGTCCAGTACAATGATCGGCGCTTCTTCTATGGCAAGCAGGCGATCCTCCAGAGCCGGATTCAGTCCGCGATCTTTGACCGCAGCCGAATCCACGACCAGACGTACAAGATGCTCTTCGTCGCCGCATTGGTCGAGGCGGTCCAAGTGACCCCCGATAGCACGCGCGTCAAGGTGGTCACCGGATTGCCGGTAGGATTCTTCGGCGACCGGGATGACGTGATCAAGGCGTTCGAGGGCACCCATCAGGTCACCGCCGACCGCCCGCTCAAGTTTGCCGTCGAATCGGTATACGTCGCCCCACAGCCCTTCGGTTCCCTGTTCCGGGAACTGCTAAACGACCAGGGCAAGATCGTCAACAACGACGTCGAGAGGGGACGCATGGGCATCATTGACGTGGGGACCTTCACGACCGACTTTGTCGTCTCGGACGAACTGCGCTACGTGCAGCGGCTGAGCGGATCCATTCCCATCGGCTGGGGTCAAGTAGCCAACCAGGTGCAGCAGGCGCTGGGGGACCTGCTCAGGCTGGAGTTGTTGCCCCACGAGGTGGACCAGGCCGTACAGGCCATGGAGGTGCGCGTGCGCGGAGAACCGGTGTCCCTGGAACCACTGGTCGAGCCGGTCATCGCCGAAATCCGCACCGCGGTCATCGCCCGCGCCCGTGACCTGTGGGGCGAGGCCACCCAACTGGATGCCATCCTGGTCAGCGGTGGCGGAGGGCCGTACCTCTACGACGCGATTCACGGCGTGTATCCGCACGCGCGCCTCCTCGACAACGCATTCTGGGCCAACGCCGAAGGGCTCTACCGTTTCGGCCAGCGATCGGCGACCTTCGAGAAGTAGCAAGAAGATGGCGTTCACGTTCCACCTGGACTTGAACCCTCACGAGGCAGACCATCGGCGGGCTGCCGAGTGGCTGGCAGCCCAACCCGACCCTACTGAGGCGGTAGTACGGCTAATCGGCGTGGCCACCGAAGGGGACCGGCGGCTATCGCAGTGGGAGGAACTGGCGACGCTGCTGGCGAACGAGGTGCGCCAGTTGCGCGCCCAACTGGCAGGCCACCCGTTGGAGGAAGCGCCCGCTCCAGAGACGCACGAGGACCCGGAATCGGCCCGCCGGCTGGATTCGATGTTCGGATAGCGCGATCAGTCGAACGTCTGGCGCAGCAGCATTTCTATGCGGCGGTACACCTCTCGTTGTGCCTCGCCGAGTTGTTGCACCAGCCGCTCGCGGTTTTCGCCGCCTGGCCCGGCCGCACTCAGAGTATCACAGTGGGCCACCACCGTCTCCACCAGCCGGCGCAGCACGTCGTCACCGCTCCGGTTGGCCGCGTTGGTCACCTGCGCCAGGCTGGCGGCCCGCTCCGGCGCCAGCCCGTCGCCGCCCTGGAGCGCGGCCGTGGCCAGGCTGGTCATCCCCAGGTCCAGCGCCTCCAGGCTGGCAAGCAGCGGCGCGCGCTGCCATTGGCGCGGTCGCTCCTCCCGTGCCCTCGCCGACCTTCGTGACATCCCGGAGACTATGAGTGGCGTCCTGGAGGTCATGAGCAGGTACGTGACCACCGCACCCAGCGCCAGCCCTGCCACGAACCCGATGACGCCGACGAGCAGATTACCCATCGTTCCCCCGCCGTGA
>DATKWP010000537.1:0-4514 GCA_035529535.1 Anaerolineae bacterium
CGATAGTCTGGTTGCCGAACGGCAGGACGTTGTATAGCAGGCCGTGTGTCAACGTATACGGAGTCACACCACCTGTGAGGATGTCCGCGCGCAACCCACCGGCGTTGTTGAAGACCATGTCCACGTCATTGAGTGGCTGGGTGTCGTTGTTCAGATCCTCGTAGATGGCATCGTTGACGAACTTGCCCATCAACGAATCGCCGTTATAGTCGCGCACCAGGTCTACGTTGGTATAGCCGACGAGCTGGTTGATCTGTCCCTGGTACCACGAGTCGCTGGCCCACGTGTCAATGACGGCCTTGATGGTGGGGTCTTCATCTCCAGAAGTGCTCACCACCAGCCGTTGCCAACTGACGTTCGCGGCTCCAGTGGCCTCGTCAATCACGAGCGTAGCCTGGCCGACTTTGCGCCCGGCATAGTGTGCCTGGACTACCGTCGTGCCACTGATGACCTGTGCAGCGGCCAGATCGGTGTGGCTGTGCCCGCCGATGATCAAAGGCACCGGCTTGCCTGCATCCACCAGTTTCCTGGCTAACGTCTGGTCACCGTACACGGTGAAGCCATACCCGTAGCCGCCGTCGGGGTTGCCGATGTGGCTGAGCACGACAATCGCATCCGCCCCGGCGGCCTCGATCGCATCGTAATAGTGGATGATAGACTCAGCCGGATCTTTGAAGCACAACCCCTGGGTGGCCGCAGCGATGGTGATGTATGGCGTCTCCTGCGTGGTCACGCCGACGATGCCCAGGACAGCCTGGTTGCCCGGCGCACCCACGGTCATGGTGATCCATGGCCTGGCAAAGGACGGCGATGTCCAGCCAGCCGTATCGCACGAACCGGTGTCGTTGACGACGATGTTGGCCGAGACAAAGGAGAACGTACCTCTATCGGGCTCCGGTGTAGCCGCCTGTACCGTGCGGCTAATCAGCACCGTCTGGCCCCAGTCGAACTCGTGGTTGCCGAAGGTGACAGCGTTGTAACCGAGCGCCTTGTACACGTCAATGGTGGACTCGCCTTGGAAGAGGTTCGACAGCAGGGTCCCCTGCATCATGTCGCCCGCGTCAAGCAGCACGACGTTACTTGCGCCCACGCTCGCCCGCACGTCGTTGATCACATCCGCAACCCGCGCCATGCCGGGGTTACTCCCGGCGAGTTCCAGGTTGCCGTGGAAGTCGTTGGTGTGCAGGACGGTGATGGTCACCACCTGGCTCGGCGCCAACGCCGGAACATGTGCAACAGCAGGCTGCGTTACCTGAGGGTCGGTGTAAGCCGGGCTCAAGTCGCCTGCTCGCACAGCCGACGCAGAACGTTGTACCTGGGCAGTGGGGGGCTGGGCAAGCACCGGACTTATCAGCGCTATGCTCAAGACGACGGTCAAGAGTAGCGCCCTGTGGAAAATGCGAGACATGTTTTTCCCTCCTTGTTTGGTATACCCAACTCAGAGAGTCGGTGCGATGGCTAGCAACTTTCGTGGCCTTGGAGTTCGATCAATGTTCTGGTGATCAACCACCTCCTTTCGTCAGAGCGACGCTGACAGGTGCAACCCGGATACTACCTTCTCCCAGCAAAGCAGGCGACGAGACGGCTGTATCTTATTGATATAGGGGGAACGTGATGGAGAGAAGCCACAGTGTCAAGGTCCCACCCTCAACAGACCTCACAGCCTTATTATATACCACATTCTGTGAATGGTCAAACAACCAATGTCGAAAGGAGACAAAAGTGGCCCGGCAGGACTTGCTCCCATCCCCAAACTGTGGTAGAATGTATATAAATCTTAATCGAGTTGCTGAGAAGAACGAGTGATGACGTTTATACCTTTTGCCAGCGCGCTGAATAGCCTCCTTAGCGGCAACCTTCTCCTCGGGAGAAGGTAGTTACGCTTGGGAGGGCGCTGCACCAGGCTCACCTTACGGCATCGGGTCACATCAAGCCTCCCCAAGCGGGAGGCTTTTTCGTTTCATGGTGCATTTACAGGAGGTGTTCCATGGGGCTTGCGAAGCATACCCCACCGTCAATCGCCGGGCCGGCCAGGCCGGCTCCCAGTGCCCGGTAGGCCGGGAGGACGAATTGTGCTCCTCTCCGGTTGTCCAGGGCCACTCTGAGAGGAGGACAGAAATGGAAGGCGCAGACGAAAGACCTATTGACGAATACGATCCCCAGGCCATCGAGGCCACATGGCAGGCGCGCTGGGCTGAAACGGGCATATACTGCACCCCCACGCCCGTAGAGGATGCCCGCACGTTCTACTGCCTGGAATTCTTCCCCTACCCCTCCGGCGACGGCCTGAGCGTGGGCCACGGGCGCAACTATGTGCCGAGCGACGTCATCTCGCGCTATCACCGCATGAAGGGGGACGCCGTGCTCCACCCCATGGGCTGGGACGCCTTTGGCCTGCCGGCGGAGAACGAGGCGATCCGCAAAGGGTTTCATCCCCACGAGACGACGACCCGCTACGCGACCAACTACCGCCGCCAGATGACGTTGATCGGCTGCTCCTACGATTGGGAGCGCGAGATCAATTCCAGCGCGCCCGAGTTTTACCGTTGGACGCAGTTCTTCTTCCTGCTGTTGTACCGGCGCGGCCTGGCCTACCGCGCGCTGGGCCGCCAGTGGTGGTGCCCGGCCTGCAAGACCGTGCTGGCCAACGAGCAGGTCGAGTCGGGCGGCGTGTGCTGGCGCGGTCACGAGGGAGTCTACAAGCGCGAGATGGAGCAGTGGTACTTGACCATCACTGCCTACGCCGACGAACTGCTGGCCGGCCTGGAGACGCTGGACTGGCCCGAGCACGTGCTGGCCATGCAGCGCAATTGGATCGGGCGCAGCGAGGGGGTCGAATTCGAGATGGTGGTGGACGACGCGGATGGCTCCAACCCAGCCGGCAGGCGGTTCACCATCTACACTACCCGGCCCGACACCATCTATGGCATGACGTTCGCCGTGCTTTCCCCCGAGCACTCGTTGGTAGAGTGCATTACCACGGCGGAGCAGCGCGCGAAAGTGACGGCCTACTGCCAGGCTGCCGCGCGCCGCAGCGAGGTAGAGCGCGTACAGGCCGGGCGCGACGGGGTCTTTACCGGCGCGTTCGCAGTGAACCCGGCCAACGGCGCGCGCGTGCCGGTCTATGTGGCCGACTATGTGCTGATGGGCTACGGCGGCGGCGCGATCATGGGGGTGCCTGCCCACGACGAGCGGGATTTTGACTTCGCCGCGCGGCACGCCATCGCGGCCCCGGATGCAAGGGATGTACTCATCCCCCTCATCCGCGTTGTCATCGCGCCACCGGGCTGGGACGGCCAGCCGCTGGCCGCCGCCTACACCGGCCCCGGTACGATGGTTCACTCCGGCCCGTGGGATGGGCTGCCCTCCGCCGAGGCAGCGACGCGGATCGCAGAGTGGATGGAAGCGCACTCCATCGGTCGCCGCACGGTGCAGTATTCTATGCGGGACTGGTTGATCTCGCGCCAGCGGTACTGGGGTGCGCCGATCCCCATCGTCTACTGCGACGCATGCGGCACCGTGCCCGTGCCGGAGCGCGACCTGCCGGTCCTGCTGCCGCACGTCGAGGAGTGGCTGCCGGGCGACGATGGCCGCTCTCCGCTGGCCAACGTGCCCAAGTTCGTCCACACCACGTGCCCGCAGTGCGGCGGCCCGGCCCGGCGCGAAACGGACACCCTGGACGGCTTTGCCTGTTCCAGTTGGTACTTTCTGCGCTTCGTGAGCCCGCATTATGAGCAAAGCCCCTTCGATCCACAGGCGCTGGCCCAGTGGGGGCCGCCCGACCTGTACGTGGGCGGCGCAGAGCACGCTGTGATGCACCTGTTGTACGCGCGCTTCTGGACCAAGGTGATGGCCGACGCCGGGCTGGTGCCCTTCCGCGAGCCGTTCCCGGTGCTGCGCAGCCAGGGGGTCATGCACGCCCGCGACCTGGATAGCGGCCAGGCCCGCCGCATGTCCAAGTCGGCCGGCAACGTCGTCACGCCGGACGCCGTCGCCGGGGCCTACGGCGCGGACGCGCTGCGCGTCTACCTGCTGTTTATGGCCCCCTTCGAGAACAACACCATCTGGGAGGAGGAGGGGGTCGTCGGCGCCAGGCGCTTCTTGCAGCGCTTCTGGCGGTTGGCCAACGCCGTCGCTGCCACCCACCCTGCAAGCCCTCCACGCAGTGAAGGCCCCACAGTAGTGGGGGGAGGCCCCACAGTAGCGGAGCCCAGTGACGGCTCACCCACGCCCACCCACCCGGCAAGCCCCCCACGCAGTGGAGGCCCCACAGTAGTGGGGGCCGGTGACAGCCCACCCACGCCCGCCCACCTGCACCGCACCATATCTCACACCGTCCAGTCCGTCACCGCCGACGTCGAGGCCTTCAAGTTCAACACCGCCATCGCCACGCTGATGGAATACCTGAACGACCTGGTCGCCTACCGCCGGACTCACGGCGTCACGGGGGAACTGGCCGAGGCCATCCGCATCTTCGTCCTGCTGCTGGCCCCTTTCGCCCCCCACGTGGCCGA
>DATKWP010000538.1:0-2725 GCA_035529535.1 Anaerolineae bacterium
CGGGCGGAATCTCGCTGAATTTTCCCCCCCACGAGAGCGGCTCCCGGCCGGACGAGTGGTCAGGAGGAAATGCGCGCTCCTCCAGGCCGTCCAACACAAAGCCCGCCTCAAAACAAGTGCCGAACAACACCTGCAGCGGCCGGTGAAAGATCAACTGAGGCTTAGGCTGGCCACGCATCGCCGCCGCATGCGTCACCGTTGGGGTGATGTAACGGAACACCTTCACCGAATAGACGGTGACGATGTCGCCCTCCCGGTCCTCCATCTCGCCGACGAGCGCCATGTGCGGGCTGTTGAAACAAGGGTGGATCACTGAAAAGACGAACCGCCCGCCCGGCCGCAGCAAGCGGGGCAACGTCCGCACGAGGGGCCCAATCTCGGCCATGTCGAACAGCGCCATATTGCAGAGGGCAGCGTCGAATTGGCCCTCACCCAGCGCCAACAGCGCGGCTTCGTCGGTCGCATCCAGCACCCGGTACTGGATATGGCCGGCGTGCACGGCCGTACCCGGCCGCGTCGTACTCGGTGCCGCCGTACTCGGCGCTGTGGTCCGTTCGATGGCGTGGGCGATCATCTCTTCCGCAAAGTCGAAGGCCACGACCTGCGCGCCCATCGCCGCCATGCGGCGCGAGGTGAGGCCGTTGCCACAGGCCACGTCCAGGATGCGCTCCCCCGGACGCAGTGCCAGCAGCCGCTCTGTGGCCGGCCAGAGCAGCACCTCGACGAAATCGTTCCCCTCCCCCATGCGCGCGTCCCAGAAGGCCGCATTCTGGTTCCACGCCGCGCGGATCTCCTGGTTCGCCCGTTCCAGATCGTCGCCGCTGTTGGTCATCGCATCTCCTACTCTGGAAAGATGTCATAAATGCCCGGCCACCACCGCGCGATCAGGCGCATAAACTCCGGGTCAGCGCCCAAGGCGCCGATGGCGTGCGGAGCCAGGGCCAGCCCGCCGATGGCGTACATGGTGGAGAGCGCGACCCCGCCTGCGGCGAGACCGAGCGCCAGGGTCACGCCACCCAGCGCCAGCACTCCGGCAGCCAGGCCCCCAAACGCAAATAGCCCCAGGCTCACGCCGCCGAGGGCAAAACCCCCTGCCGCCACGCTACCCACGGCCACCAGGCCCACGGCAACGTTGCCCACCGCGATGACGCCTTTGGCCACGCGGGGCCTATAGGTGCGGGGGTCCAGACCTAAGGCCACGTGAAGCAGGGGCCAGCCGAACAACTCCTGCGGGGAGCGGTATTCGTAGCCCCCGTACATGGCAGAGTAGCCAGTGACGATCGGAAAGCCGGGACGCGGGCGGCCATCCAGGAACTCGCCGCAGTAGCGGCATTTGATGGCGTCGTCCTGGATCTCCTCGGCACAGAAAGGGCACTTTTTCATCGTTCGCCTCGCCTCAAGGCATTCTCGAGTCCTACTGTGAACTCATCCGCTCCACCGTGGGATGGATGGCGCACGCAGGTGCATGGAACGTCCATCCGGCGCAAGGCCCACTCTGCGCTCCTTCCCACCGCCACGACGAGCCTCGGTTCAAGCAAGGCCAATAGCGCCGCCAACAATTCCAGGTGGGCCGCGATCTCCCTGCGGGTGGGAGCGCGATTCGTAAGCGGGTCATCCGGCCGGTGGAGATGAAACGGTACACAGTTCCAGACCAGGAGAGACGAACAATGAGGCCATGCGATCCTCCAGAAAATCGTGGCCGAGTTCTCCGCATAGGGCGACGAGGCAGCGCTCGATTGGTGTCCCGTAAAGGGCAGGGCGCCGTCACATAGTTGAGCCTCGCTGGTGAACGGCACTCCCGAAAAGCGACAGCCCCGCCAGCCGGGCGCTTCGCCGACGATCAGCACGGGCGGGCGTTCCGCAAAGGAAGAGAGATAGCGAAACAGATTGCTTCGCCTGATACAGTCCGCGCCCGGCAGATCAACCCGTGAGTCCTTATCGTGGTAAGGGTTAAACAGGGGAGTTGGCCCATCCTGGGTAGAAGGGACGGAAAAAACCCTGCTTTCAAAGAGCGACCACACGTCGTCAAGGACCACAGTAGTACACATGCCGCAATTTACAATGTACAGTGAGCCTGCACATAAACATCATAGTTGCACATCTGCGGAGGGTAAGCAGACAAAACACAAGTACAGCTTGTATGCTTACGTACCCACGATTCCGATCACGCTACCGGGAAAGGGAGACTATCCCGCGTGCCCCGCCACCTTCAGGAACGTCCGCGCCTGCTCCAGCGTGGGCTGGGCGGCGGTGCCGCCGTAGCCGGTCGTGGAAAGCGCGCCGCACGCATTGGCAAAGCGCAGCGCCTCCTCCAGCGGTAGCCCCTGGATCACGTAGGCATGCAGGAAGCCGGCATTGAACGAATCCCCCGCGCCGGTGGTGTCCCTCACCTCCACCTTGAAGCCCGGGCTGCGAATGACCTGCCCATCCTGGAGCGACATCGCTCCACCTGGGCCACACTTGACCACCGCCAACTTGACGCGCTCGGCCAGTCCCCGCAGCGCTCCCTCCGGTTCGTTCACGCCGCTGATCGCGCAGGCCTCCGTCTCATTGGGGATAAACATGTCCACCAGCCCCAGCGCCACCAGCAGATCAGCGCCCCCCCACCTCTCCTCCGGGTCGTAGCCGCTGTCCAGCGAAATCGTGAGCCCCGCCCGCCGTGCCTGGCGGAACAACTCCGGCAGGTCCCGCTGTAACCCCTGCTGAAGGAAATAGGAGCCCACGT
>DATKWP010000539.1:0-15590 GCA_035529535.1 Anaerolineae bacterium
CGGTCTTGGTGGGCGCCAGCAGCAGCCATATTAGCGGCAGGCCGAAGTACACGCCAAAGAGAACCAGCAGCAGGAGACGCAGGGCCGACCCAAAGAGCCCCATGTCGTCGGTTCGCCGTGGCGCTACGCGCCTGCGCACCCAGGCCAACACGGACTCATGGATGTAGCGGACGGGGGTACGTCCGTCATCCACACTGTCTGTACGCTCCGGCCTGTTCACACTATGCATAGTTCCTCCTTGATTGTGGCTCGCACGCTTGAGCACCGTCCTTAGGACACATCCGCAATCCGCATCAATCCGCAATCCGCAATCCGCATTCCGTGTGGGTGGTTATTCGGCGCGGAAAATGTCGGTTGTGGAGAGGATCAGGACAGCGCCCGTCAGGCCGATGATTACCATTAGCAGCGAGATGGCCGCCGAACCTCCAAAGTTGGCCTGCTCGAAGGCAAAGGCGTAGCCAAGCTGGTTGGGTGACCAGTGTCTGCTGATCGGTGCCGCGCCTGACGCGCCGATTAGCTGCGGCTCAGCGAAGAGCTGCACGTTGCCCGCAAACACCAGGATCAGCATATAGATGATGTAGGGCGCGATGAGTGGCCGTTTGATCAGCAGCGCCATGCGCCATGCATTGCACCCGTCAATGGTGGCTGCCTCGAGCACCTCTTGAGAGATATTATTGAGTGCACCATAGAAAATGGCAATCCAGCCGCCTGCGCCCGCAAAAAAGCCGAGGAGTGTAAAGATCAATGGCAGGTGGTCCGGCGTGATCACCTGGGTGACGAGAGTATAGTCCATAGCCCGCAGCAACGCGCGAAACGGGCTGATGTTGGGATCGAAGGCGAAGATGGCCAGGAGCACCGCCGTTGGGCCGGCCACCGCGCCGGGCACAAAGTAGATCGTGCGCATCAGCGTGGCGAATCGGCCAGGGCGTGCGTGCAGCAACAGAGACAACGCCAACACGCCGATCATCCCCACGGGCACCGAGATCGCCAGGAATTTCGCTACGTTGATAAAGGTGGAAGCGAAGCGAAAGTCGGTGTAGGCCGTGACATAGTTCTTCAGGCCGGCCTGAAAGAGCCGTGGTATGCCGGTACGAAAATCGGCAAAGCTGATCACCAACGCGTAGAGGCCCGGCCCCACGCCAAAGGCCAGCAAAAAGAGGGTATAGGGCAGCACAAACAGGTGGGCAGGTTGCAGCCGCCAGCGGCTGCGCGCCGAACGAGGCTTGCGCACCTGCACTCCAGGGGATTTGACGGCCGTGCTGTCAGTGTGGATGAGTACATCCTGACTAACCACGATACTTGCCCCCTTTCACGCGCATTTCCAGCCGCGAAGTCAAGTCTGCGCGGATGAGTACATCGCGGACGAGTACATCGCGGATGAGTACATCCGGCGGAGGCCTGGCTTCAGCCGGGAAGACCCCGCTGAAGCGGGTCGTCCGATGTCCGATGTCCGATGTCCGATGTACCCATCGGCCCCATCGGCCCCATCCGCCCCATCGGCGCCATCCGCTCCGTCCCGTTTTGTACCACGGGCAGGCTATCCGGGCAGATGAGTACATCTGGGAGCGGAGGACGCGTGGAGCGATGCGTCCTCCGCTGGCGAATTTCCGTGCTCGGATGTCCGATGTACCCATCGGCCCCATCCGCTACATCCGATCCGCAAGGTACGCGCTACGGGTTGATGATGACCTCGTAGCCCTGCGCCTCGGCCAACCCCTTGTACATTGCCTGTACCGTCGGCAAAGCAGAGACGATCGTTTCGCCCTTCAGCAGCGCTCCGACGATGTCAGTTGTCCAGGGCGTCTGCCAGTCATAACGGACGGGGCCCAGGCCCTCGATGGTCATCATCCCGGCGGCCTCTTTCAGCACTGGATAGGGATCGAAGGCGTAAACCGCATTCCCGGCCACCGTGCCAGCCCACTTGTCAGCCGCGGGCAGCCAGGCGGGGAAGGTCACCGCCGTGTCCTGATATTCGTGGCCGGCCGCCATAAAGACTGCCACGTCCACCGCCAGTTTGGGGTTCGGCGTGTGGTTCGACACCGTCCAGGCCGCGCCGCCATGGAAGCCGGTGTAGGGCTTGTCCTCATCTTTCCACCGAAGCGGCAACGCGACGCCCAGCTGGCCTTCGGCCGTCTGGTAATACAGGCTGTCCGGCTTACCACCGAAGATGTACTCGCCGTACCACGAGGCGGCTGGCAGCATCAGCAGCTTGCCCGTCTTGGCCAGTTCGACGAAGGCAGGGTCGAAGGGGCTCAGCGTGGCGATAGATTCATTGGCGATCATGCGATCCACCATTTCGGCCGCCCGCATACACTTGGGGTCTTGCGTGTTGATGTAGACCTGGCTCATGGAGCGGACCTGGCCGATCGGGCACCGGCTGCCCTGGAAGTACGCCGTATAGCACTGGTCGTCGCCGCACGTGCCGACGATCAGGCCGGGATGCTCTTGCGCTACCTGCGCGCCCAGCGCCTCGTACTCTTCCCAGGTCTTGGGCACTTCGTAGCCAAAATCTGCCATCATCTTCGCGTCGTACCACAGGACGACCTGGGCCAGGTCGTTGCGCAGGCAGTACAACTTCCCATCGAACGTGCACGGCTCCAGCGCTCCAGGCGCAAAACCGTCGAGGATTTCCTTGGACACCCAGTCTCTCAGGTCGAGTGGGTAGTGATGGGCCGCATCAGCGACCGCTGACACCAGTGGAAACGGCTCAGCGAAGACCACGTCAGGCCAGCCCGAACCCGTATTGTTGAACAGCAAAACCTTGGCCGGGAACTGGCCGCGGTCCACGACCTCAATGGTGATCAGGTTGGCCACGTCGGGATGGAGCTCCTTGTACAGTTCAGCGCCTGCCAGGCGGGTCGTATCCACCCACACGCTGATCGGCGCCTTCTCGTCGTAAGGGGAAACTGTTGGCGCTGGCGTGGCAGCCCCGCCGCCGCAAGCGGCCAATAGCAACGTGCATAGCACCATCACGCACACCAGTATCTTGGACATCTTACTCCTCCTGTTCTAAGTCTGAGAACGATTGTGAGAGTTGGAAACGCTCAGGTGGAAACCGTTTGGGTTGCCAGTTCAAGATCAGTTTATCTCAAATCCCCCTCCTTGCGCATAAGACCCTAAGGGTCTAGGAAGACCTTTAGGGTCACACGCGATGAGCCTGCGGGAAGGCTTGCCGTACAGTCCCCCACGTGATATAATCCATAAGAGAGCATGAGGCATCTCAGGGGATATGATCTTATCATAGCAGAAAACCCCTTCGTCTTGGGTGATTTTCCGCCACGTAGGCGACATACAGGCGACATGGTGCCGAAGGCATGGAAACCCACTGGGACAAAGCACTGCTTGAGCGCCACTTGCGAACGGTGTTGACCTCTCTGTATGACCCGGCTGTGCTTCGCCGTAGCCCATGGGTAGCGCTCCTGGGTTTGGAGGACCGGCGCGACCCCGCATCTGCGCTGCGATCCCTCCTGATTGACGCCATCGAGTCGCTCAGGCCCCATGAGAGCACCCCGCTGGGGTCAAGAATCTGGCGCCTCTACCAGATCCTGCGCCGCCGTTACACCGAGCAATTGACTCAGCGCGAGGTGGCCTTTAACCTCGGCCTGAGCGTCCGCCAATTGCAGCGGGAGGAAAAGTGCGCCCGCGAAGTGCTGGCAGACCACCTGTGGGTCGCTCACGATCTGGGGGCCAGGGACCAGGTTCTTGCGGGCCCACTTGCCAGGGCTGGCGATCAGGCTGCTCCTGCCGATGCACGCATGCCCACCCGTGCACAAGAACTGGAATGGTTCAGGGACTCCGTTCCAGCCCAGATGATCGAGGTCGGGGAAGTGATCCAGGAAGTGTTGGAGACGCTCAGGCCGTTGCTGGAGTCATCTGGCGTAGCCGTGGAGTACACGGTGCACCCCACTCATGGATGTACTCATCCACGACTGCCTCGCATACCGCTACAAGCGCCCATGCTGCGACAGGCCCTGTTAAACATCGTGAGCACGGCTATTCGTTGCGCCCCAGGTGGGTACGTCCGCCTTCAGGCCGAGTCTCTCCCTCAGCAGGTATGCATCTACGTTCGGGCTGCTGCGCGCCACGATGCTCCTTCTCCTAAGCAAGAGGAGTGCAACGAGAGCCTGGAAATGGCGAGGCAACTGATTGAACTCTCCGGAGGTTGCCTGGAAACCCTGCCGGACACAGGTGGGGCAGTGGGTCTGGTCTCCAGGATTGTACTTCCCACCGCACGACAGGTGACGGTGTTGGTCATTGACGACAACGCGGACACGCTGCGCCTGTTCCAACGCTACCTGTCCGGCACCCGCTATTGCTTCGTTGGGGCCCAGGACGCCCAGCGGGGGTTGGCGCTGGCGGAGGAATTGGCCCCTCAGGTTATCGTGCTCGACGTCATGATGCCTGAGAAGGATGGCTGGACACTCCTGGGGCAGTTGCGTGAGCATCCCAGGACCCAGGATGTGCCCGTCGTCGTCTGTACGATCCTGTCTCACGAGGAACTGGCCTTTGCCCTGGGGGCGGCCGGATTTATCCGCAAGCCGGTGAATCGAGCAGAGTTTCTAGCGGCGTTGGACCGCCAACTGGAGCGGACGCCGAAAGAGCCCTGCTGATGAGTTCGATGCTCGTGAGGATCTGATGTGCCGATAGCCCACCTCCCCGTGTGACAGCCAACGCACTGCTCACGATCGGCTGGCCCATTGGATCGCGCGCTGAGATCACGATGATGGGAATATCCCGCAGCACAGGGTCCTCGCTCCTCGTCTCGAGTAACTGAAATCCATCCATGGTGGGCATCACCAGGTCGAGCAGGATCACGTCGGGACGATGCTTGCCGGGTTCTCGAAGGATCTCCATCGCCTCTCGCCCATCTCTGGCCAGCAGGATGCGGTACTCGCGCCCGGACGAGGCCAGCATGCGCCCGAACAGGTGCAAGGCATCGGGCTCATCGTCTACGATCAGGATCGTGCCCCTCTCCAGTTCCAGCCGGTCCAGGGCCCCCAACAGCCTTTCCCGAGAGACGGGCTTGACGAGGTGGTCGGAAACGCCCAGCGCGGCAGACGCTTCGTGCACGCTGGGGATCGAGCAGACGACCGCGGGCGTGCCGCTCGGCAGCGTGGTAGACATGAGTAGTTCAAGCGTCCTGCTCACCGAGGGGCCGTTGACCAGCAGGGCCTGGGCAGGCACGCGCGACAACTCTGCGAGAGCCTCTTCCAGGTCCTTCACAGGCTTGATCTCCACCCCATTCAGATAGCGGGCGAGCAGCCGTTGGAGGGAACCTCCCGCGTCGAGGACGATGAACCGCGGACGAACCACGACCTCTGGAGCCATGGAGGGGCGCGTGCGCTGCATATACTCCCAGCCGGGGCTCAGCCGTGCCCCAGGACCACCGCTGATTGGCCTTGGCGGGGCCAAAGGGAGCCGGAAAATGAACGTGGTGCCGACACCCTCTTCGCTTTCGACCCAGATCTTGCCCCCGTGCAACTCGATGAAGCGTTTGCTGATGGACAGCCCCAGGCCAGTCCCCCCATACCGCCTGCGAATCGAGCCGTCCAATTGCTGAAATGGCTGGAAGAGTTTGCTCATGTCTTTGGCTGTGATCCCCCGACCAGTATCGGCCACGGCTACTAGGATGTCCTCCCCTTCCTGCCAGACCCGCACGTGAACCCCGCCATGCTCCGTGAAGCGTCCGGCGTTGCTCAACAGGTTCAACAGTACCTCGCGAATGCGCGTGCGGTCGCAGAAAACGAGGGGCAAGCCCTCAGGTATGTCCGTCCTCAGATACAGTCCCTTGGAATCGAAGAGTGGACGCACTGCGGTCGTGGCAGTCTCCACGATCTCGTGAAACTGTACGTGTTCTTTGGTGAGGGCCATGCGTTCCGCTTCGATCTGGCTAAGGTCAAGCACGTCGTCAATCAATTCGGCCAGGTGCGCGGCGTTCCGGTGGATCACGGCCAGATCGGCCAACAGGGCTGGAGGTATCTTGCTGCCATAGGTCTCCGGCGCTTGCAGGATCATCTCGCTAAAGCCCGTGATCATGTTCAGCGGGGTGCGCAACTCGTGGCTCACGTTGGCCACGAACTGCTCCTTGGCCGTCCGCGCACCCTCAGCCGCCTGGCGTAATCCTTGCGCCAGGATATTGAGCCTGGTGAGTTGCAGGTTGGCGTCCGCCAGGTCGTTCAGCGTCTGCTCCAATTCCGCTTTGCGATCGCGTGTCTCCTCCAACAAGGTGTGTGCCTGTTGAAAGTACTTCCACGACCACTGGGCAACCTGGTGTACGGGGCGGTATACGACGTACATCACGCCGAGTATGGCCCAGATCGCTATCGTCGCAGTGGCCGTGGTGGCCGGGCTTACACCTGTGCCGGCGAACCTGGGCAACAGCCACACGAGCGTCGTTTCCCCAACGGCGGTGACAGCGGCGGCCGGGAGGCTGATCAGCGCTGCGGCCAGCGCGGCAGGGATCGCTGCCAGTGCCAGAGAGCCTGGCATACCTAGCCAGATGCTGGCCAAGTGAATCACGGTCACGAATGCCAGAATGGTGAACCAGCGGCCGGCACAGGGTTTCCACCTGTTGAGCAACCAGGCCACCCCCGCCAGCGCCTGGAACAACGTGGCGAAGAGCATGATGGCCAGTCGCTCCAACACACCGGGCGGGACAATGCTCAGGAGAAAAACTGCAATGCCCAAGAGCACCAGTGTGGCAATTACAGGCTTGGGGGAAATGCGTAACTCGGACTCGAAAGACGAAGGTGATCCTTCCATTGATCTTACCACCCATTATGGCCGCTAGGCGGCTCATGCGGAGGCGGCTCCCACGCCGCCGGGTTTAGTGCTTCCAGCAAGGCCAGAGACTCCTCCACGATCCGCTCGCCGCCGCCGGGAGCAATTCTGGCAACCGTCGTGGTCTGGTAGCCTCCCTCCTCGTAAGCCTTGCGTGTGGGGATATAGCCGATGGCGTCGTTGACCAGCGTGGCCACGAACGTGTGCGCAAAAGGGGAGCGTCGCTTGATCTCCAGCCCGAGTTCCACGAAGAACTCGCCGGGGATGCACACGATGGCCAGGTCACCGAGCCGGATGGCGCCGATCTGTGCCACGGTTTGCGAGCGCCCTGCGGCTCTCAGAGTCTGCAACTCGTCGAGGAAGACACCCCTGGTGATGGAGCACACCTCTTCATTCCACAACTGTGAGCATATTGCCTCAATCTGCCGGGGATCGAACGCTCCGAAATCCCTTGCCGGAAGAACAATCTCGCGCTGCGAAACCGTCATGGACGCTCGACGCGTGGTCTTGATCCCCTGGGCTGCCCGCACCACACGGTCGCCCATCCTGCGACCCATTTCTTGCGCCACCCCTTCGCGAACCGGGTGCACGTTACCACAGGCACCCAGGAGAAACAACGCCTCTCCTCCCAGGGCCTCTTCGATTGCTTGCGAAGCATATCCTACCCAGTCCCAGGAGATCGCGCTGAAACCTGCTTCTTCCGCACAATTGGCGTGGCAGGCGTAATTGTAAAGCGTGGCGATGGGGGCACCTCGTTCATCGGAAATCAGCACTAAACCTACCTGGGGGTCAATCGGCCCGCCATTTACTGATGGCGCCCTGTCGCTCGCCCAATGCGCTGAGCGCTCCCCCACCCAGTTGATCGTGCCATCCTTGCGCCAGAAGCGGCTATTGTGGCAGATAGCGTCCTCTTCGTCGGTTCCGATGCCCCAGTGTGCTGGCCTCAGGTCGTCCAGCGCCGCACGGGCTGCGGTGGCGAACTGCTCCGGCAGCGCCTCTATATACGCCAATTCCTGTGGCGTCTGAGCCTCCGCATAAGACCAGATGGCCGGGTCCACGTTGGGCCCATAGTGGTTGTGCGACGGAAAGATAAAGACGTGCTGCGCGGGAACGCCACAGCACTCCTGAACCGCCTCCCGCACGCGCTTACTCAGGGGACCAGGAACCCACAAGAGATCGCAGGAAATGAGGATGGCCTGCTCATGGATGTAGCCACGGATGTACTCATCCGCGTCATCCACGACGTCATCCGTGGCAAGCGCAAGCGCGCGCGCCAGGATGGGAGTGACCCTGCGCGTAGCGGGGCGTGCCTGGACCCAGCCCGCCAGGTTGTGGCCCAGTTCGGGGGTGATGTCGGCACGGGCCGCGCCCGCATAGAGTTGGCTCACACTGGCTGCCCTCATGGATGTGGCGGACGGGGGTACGTCCGTGGACGGGGGTACGTCCGTCATCCACCTCATGCCTCCGAGTAGCCGCATCGCCTTTCTACCGCCGAGAGCGCCACATCGTAGATGTCCACGGCCATTTCCAGCAACTCCCGCGGGATGTTGAGCGGCGGCGAGAAGCGCGTCACGTGCCCCGGGGTGATCGTTTTGAGGCCGCGCTGCAGGGACTCCAGGTAAACCTGTCGCCCTTCCTCCTCGGCAGGCTCGCGGGTCTTGCGGTCCTTGACCAACTCGATGCCCCACAAGAGCCCCACGCCGCGTACGTCCCCGACCAGGGGATGCTTTTCCTTCAAAACGGCAAAGCGCTCCGCCAGCAGGCGGCCCATTTCCTGGGTATGGGCCAGCAGGTTTTCCTCTTCGATCACCTGCAACGTAGACAACGCCACGGCCACCGCCAGTGGGTTGCCCCCAAAACTGGTCGAAGCGCCGCCTGGGGAGCCATACGGAGCCGCCGTCATGATCTCCCGTTTGCCCCCCAGGGCCATGATGGGAAAACCGGAGCCCAGGCCCTTCCCAAAGAAGACGAGGTCAGGCTGGACGTCCCAGTGCTCGAGCGCCAGGAACGTGCCGGTGCGTCCTACGCCGGTAAGGACCTCGTCGGCCACGACGAGTGCACCCTCCGCGCGGGCGATTTCTGTGACGCGCTCGAGAAATCCGTCCGGCGGCACCACCACGCCGCCGGCCCCGAGCACAGGCTCGAAGACGATGCCGGCGATGGAGCCCCAACTGTTGAAGCGGATCCCCTCGCGCAGGTATTCCGCGCAGCGGAGGTCACAGGCCGGGTACGTCAGGCCGAATGGACAACGATAGCAATACGCAAAGGGGGAGCGGATGCCGCTACCGTTGACAGGGCCAAAGCCCTTGCCCCACCACAGGGCCAGGCCCCTGCTGCCCAGCGTCTTGCCGTGGTATCCGTGATGGAAGGAGATGAACTCGTATCGCCTGGTATACGAGATGGCGGCCCGCAAGGCCGCCTCTACCGTCTCGGTACCTCCGCTGTAGAACTCGAACGTGTCTATGCCGGGCGGACATCTCTCCGCCAGCAACTCGCACAATTCATAGCGCTGAGGAGTTGGAAAGTCGTGGACGTGCCACAGCCTGCCGGCCTGCTCTTGCAGCGCGCTCACGACCTTGGGATGGCAGTGGCCCGTCGAGTTCGTGAGCACCCCCGCGGCGCAGTCAATGTAGCAGTTGCCGTCTACGTCCCATACCAGCGCGCCCTCGCCGCGTTCGAAGACGATGGGCGCCAGCAGTGTGCAGGGAGCCAGACCGCTCGTGATGTGCTGTTTTTCGCGCTCCCAGATCTCCCGTGAGCGCGGGCCGGGAACTTCTGTGACGATTCGTGGTTTCATAGTGGGAATCCCTTGACGGATGCTTCAGACGATCCTGCAACGTTCTCGTCGCTCTCCAGATAGATAAATGGTGTGGATGAGACGATCCACCCAATAGCCATCCTCGACCGTGACCGCGGGCTTCTCACCTGCGGCGGACCCGGGCGGATGGGTACATCCGAGCACAAAGTCCTTGATCTCCTCTACGAAATAGTCCACCGGGCCGCTGGCGAAGGTTTGCCTGGTGTGAGCCTGTTCGAGGTACAACTCCACGGAAGGTACGAGCGCTGTGGGCCGGTCCCAGAAGGTGGGGGTTAGCGTGAGGATGCCGCCGGGTCCGCGTAACTGGAACATTTCGTCCCAGCCGTCGTTTTTCGGTCCCCAGTTGGTGTGCTCGAACCACCCGTTCTCGAACAGGATGGTGCTGCCGTTGGCCATCTCGAAGATGGCGCTCGTGTGCCAGTCCACGTCGGTGCCGGGTTTGTTGTGCACACGGGCGTCCACCGCCTCCACGTCGCCCAAGCACCAGTGCAGTAGGTCGAGCATGTGACTGCCGCCATGCACCAGAGGCCCGCCGCCAGCCTTGCGCTTGTCCGTGAACCAGAACCCGGGCGCGGTCCACAAATCGTCGGGGAAAGGCTGGAAGCAGCGCAGCAATCCCATCTCCACCTGGCCGACGTGGGGGAGCAGTTCCCTGAACTTGCGCATCACAGGGTGAAAGCGCTTCATGTAGGCGACCTGGAAAAAGACCCCCCGTTCCCGCACCGCCCGCACGAGCGCCTCAGCCTGCTCCAGAGAAGTGGTCATCGGCTTTTCGCATAGCACCGCCTTCCCCGCCTCTACGGCGGCCGCGGCCACCTCAAAGTGCAGCCAGTTTGGCACGCAGATCGAGACGGCCTGGACGTCGTCCCGTTGTAGCAGCGCGTGATAGTCGGTGCTCCAGTCGCAGCCGAGTTCTGCGGCGCGGCGCTCGGCAACGTCTGCCTGAACGTCCGAAACCATCGCGATGGGCACTCCGGCCTGCCGATAACCTCGGATGTGGTGCGAGGCAATGCCGCCGCCTCCGATGATGCCTACGGTGAGGCCTGCTTGACTAAACATGGTTCTCCCATCTCCTCAGGTACGATCACTGCACTCAGGATATGATGACGATCTTGAGCGTGTTTTCTCGATCGTCGCGCAGCAACTGCATAGCCTCTGCGATGCGTTCCAGCGGCATCACGTGCGAGATCACGGCACGGCCGTCCACGTGTCCGTCCTTCAATAGTTGCAGGCACAGGGGGAAATACAGGGCCGGTGAGGCAAACGAAGCGCGCAGTTGCAGTTTCTTAAAGTGGAACTCGTTGGCATCGAAACGAATCGCAGCGCCCGGCCCATACTCGATCCCGATGAAAGAGATGATCCCGCCCTCATTCATGACCTGCATCACGTCGGGAAGTGTCTGCGGCACCGCCGAGACCAGCGCGCGGTCCACGCCCCCCTTGCGGAAAGAGATCTTGCCCAGGGGTTGCCTACTGGTCACGTAAACCTCGTCTGCGCCGTATTGTTGGGCTACCTGCACCCGCTTGCCGCCCGAGCGGTTGGCGGCGTAGATGCGGGACGCGCCCTGCATGCGCGCCAGCGGGATGGCCATCAGCCCAATCGGCCCCAGGCCCACCACCAGGACCTCGTTGCCCAGCCCGATGCCGGCCGTATAGACCATGTCTACCGACACGCCCAGAGGTTCGGCCAGGCACGCCACTTCAAAGTCAAGCCCTTCGAACGGCACCAGGCACTCCTTGGGCGCCAGAATGTACTCGGCAAAGCCCGTCGTCGCGTTGTGCCAGAAGTTGGGGGCCTTGTTGCAGAGGTCTACCCGCCCGTTTCGGCAGAGATCGCAGTGGCTACAGAAGGAAGCGCTTTCCAGTGCCACCTTGTCCCCCTCTTTGACGTTGGAAACGTGTTTGCCGGCCCTGGCGACTACGCCTGCAATCTCGTGCCCGAAGGGTTGCCAGCCTTTGGCCTCGGTGCGTGCTGCGTGCAGGTCTGTACCGCAAATCCCACACGTCTTGACCTTGATCAGCGCCCAATCGTCCCGTACCTCAGGCACGGGCACCTCGCGTACCTGAAATTGAAATGGGGCCTTGACAAACGCCGCCAGCATCTTGTCTGCCATCGGATTTCCTCCTGTCTACCGGTATTTCGTGGTCGAGTACATCCATTACTCGAGCCCGGCTTCCACCAGGGCGCGGATGTTCTCGAAAGGAGTGTCGCGGGCCACCTGGTCCCCGGTGCCCAGGATGTAGCCGCCTCCACTGGCCGCGGCCTCGAGGCACTCTTTGACCTGGGTCCGCACCTGCGCGGGCGTCCCGTTGAGCAGCAGGTTCGTCTCCACGTTGCCCTTGAGACACAAGCGGTCTCCATACAGGCGCTTGATCTCTGCCAGGTCCGCGTCGCCGCCGGGTGGACGCTCCAGGGGGCAGAGGATTGCCAACCCAGACCTGGCAAAGTCGGGCATGAGTGCCGAGACCGAACCGTGCTGGTGCCAATGCGCCAGGCGTCCGTGCTCACTGGCGGCGTTGCAAAAGGTCTGGAGGACCGGATAGTCCCACTCCCGCCATAGGCGGGGGCTCAATAGCGGCAACTCGGAGTATTCGTTGCCCATGAACAGTTCGTCGAAAGGTGCGCGCTGGCACAGCATGCGGACTCTTGCCACGACGTGTTCTATGTAGCGGGCCTGCATCGGCTTGAACAAGCCCGGGTTGTCCACCAGTTCGTAGATCACAGTCTCGTATCCACCATCCCGCGCTCCGCACAGCCAATCCGTGAACGGGCTGCCGACGTAGATCGAGACGATGCCCTGTCCTCCCGTCCGCGCGTAGGCCTCTTCCACTTCCGTGAGATCGGCGCTCCACGGATCGGTAAAGAACAACTCAAAGTAGCGGGGCCAGTCCCGTGCCGGCTCCTTCACACAACGCTCGGTGTGCCAGGCCGCATCGTCAATGGGAAACCAGTACTGTTCCTGCACAGGTCCCAGGCGCGTGTGATGGACCAGCGTGGCCTCTTGCGAGCCGTCCGGGCGGGTTGCGATCCTGGTTTCTGTCTCTACGTTGCTTTGAGCTGGCCCCACAGCCGGCATGATCCAACCGCAGAAGTCAAAATGCTGCGCGCATTGGAGTTGTGCTTCCCAGGTCTTGATCTTGTGAAAGGGCAACGTAAGCCCGACGGGTGCTACTTCCTGGCATGAGTAGCCGCTAACCTGGACAGGAATGTAATAGAAAGTCTCGGGCGCGATGGGCACGACGTCCGGTTCCTGGTGGCGCGCAGCGCAGAGGTAGCGTTCCTTCCAGGTCATGGAGCGGATGGGTACATCGCGGATGGGTACATCGCGGATGGGTACATCGCGGATGGGTACATCGCGGATGGGTACATCGCGGATGGGTACATCCATGGCGGAATTCCTATCTGTCATACCTGCCGTACTGCTCGACCAACTGGCCGACTCTGCGAATCCTCTCCCACCTCGTCCCCGGCGGCACCTGGTCGGCCACCCCCAGCACGTAGCGAGGTTGGCTACGCATGACCTCCAGCACGTGGATGACGAAGCGGTCGAACTCCTGATCGCTGACCATGTCGGAGAAATGGAAACCGGGGATGCCGCCCCACACGACCGTGTCTTTCCCGACCCAAGACTGGATTTCCTCGATCGCCAGGTCACCGGCTGGCGCCGGGGTCAACGCTTCGAGAACCGAGAACCCTGTAGAAGCCACTTCTCGGATCAGCCCTTTCAGTCTCCCGTCCATGTGCACAAAAGAGTACTTGCCCGCGGCCTTGATCTTTCGGTTCCAGCGTTCCTCATAATCCCGCATGTACTGGTTGAATCGCCTCTTACCTACCACCTCGGACGAGAGGTTCTCAGGGATCATCAGGCATTCGGCCGGCGAATTCAGCGCGATCTCTGCCGCTTCGTCGCTCTTTTGCTCCATCACGGCGATCGTCTCGACAAACTCATCTGGGGCATCTGTCATCGCATAGGTGACGGCCTGGATCCCACCCAGCACCGCGATCATCTCCATCAAGGGGCTCCTGGGCAGGTAACACAGCACCAGCTCATGGATGTACTCATCCACGCCATTGTCACCGATCAATTCGTACCGTGCCTCGGCCAACCCGTAGTCGGGCTGATAGAAAGTGTGCTCATACCAATAACGGATGGCTTTCAGGTCCCGCCAGTCCTTGATATAGTGTTCCTGATACGCCCAACAATAAGACCCGGGCAGGTACTTCTCCACCTGCAAGAGTTCGCCCACCGGCATCTTTACACGGGTGATGCGGACATCGCGGATGAGCCGGATGTACCCATCCGCTACATCCGTGCCGATTTCCTGCTCGACCTGAACACCGTCGTAAACGGGCTGGAAGGGCCAGTAGCCCTGCAAGTAAAACCCGACCCCCAGATCGCGATGCAGTTGGAACATGCCTGGCCCCTGGTACTTTTCTGGCATAAGCCCCTGGGCATTCAGAGCGTTGATCCAATAGTCCAGATCCCCAAACCAGGGTACCAGGTCTGGCTTTTGCTTGTTCAGTATGGCCAACACCCGACTGCGCGCACTCACGTGATCAGGTCCCTCCGGATTCATTGCAACACGAGACCAACTCAATGCCCTTGCCGGTACCGAGGTTGCGTCGGATGTACTCATCCGCAGAGTACTGCTTGTCCGTGGCGTTATTCCAGTGTTCGTGGACACCGAGGCTGGCCAGGCCGCTCCCATTCCCCTCCGGATCGTAAGAGGTGCCAGGAGTAGGCTCCTGCTCTTTCACTCTCATGGATGTACTCATCCACGACCTTATGGGCAGGCAACCGGCAGCCAGCAGGCCTGCGACAGCCGTACCCAGGCCCCGGAGGAATCTACGTCGGGAGATCGGGGCACCGCTCTTGTAGAGGGAAGCGCCATGGCGGCCGTTCATTGTGCATCCTCGATGTGGATAGGATAGCGGCCATACTTTAGAATGGCCTGTTGCATCGCGCGGACGTTCTCAGGCTGGCAGTAGTAGGCAACGCTGTTGGAGCTCCCCGCGATGTAACCGCCGCCCGGCGCGGCGATCCGGATGGCCTCTTTGACCAACCGGTCCACCTCCTGGGGTGTGCCGCGGCCAAGGGTGTCCACGCTGATGTGGCCGACCAGGCACAGCCGTCCCCCGTAGCGGCGCTTGAGTTCTGTCAAATTCATGGCTCCCGGCTCGATGGGGTGCAGTCCGTTCATCCCCAGGTCCAGCAGATCATCCAGGATAGGCACCAGATTGCCGTCCGAATGAAAGATCCAGGGCTTGGTGATCTGCTCCGCCACCCGCCGATAGTGGGGCACAAACAGTTGGCGGAAGATCTTGGGCGAGACATACGGGGCAGTCTTGAACGCGATGTCGTCGCCAAACCACAGGAAATCAAAGTCCAGTTCACACAGGTGTCGCGTGGCGCGCGCGTACCAGTCGGTGTACATCTCGAAGAGATCCTCAACCAGCGTACGGTCATCGTACAGGGCTATGGCGAAGGTCTCAAAGCCCATACCCAGGATGGCAGGATCGGAGCCCAGGTTCAGGAAGCAGAAAAGAGCCAGTCCGGAACTGCGATGCTGTTCGACGAAGCGACGGTAGGGTTCGTACAGTGCGGGATCGTCGGGGTCCGGCAATTGGATGCGGGCCAGGTCGGCGCGCGTCTTGATCCGCCCGCCAGCGACCATGGTATGGCCGTTGACCTGTTTTTGGACCCCTTCGTGGCGCAGGAACAGATACATACCAAAACCGTCGAGCCCCAACGTATGGACCAGTTCGATGGGCTCGTAGCGAGGGCTGCCCAGCAGCGTGCCCCTGAAGACCGGTTCCTGGCCTGCTCCCAGTTCTCCCGTCACCAGGTGCTCGGGCTGCTGCCTGCCCAGCAAGGCCAACGCCACCGGTTCATCCACCACCGACTCCAGGAACGGGACGCGATCCGGCTCCTGGCATCGTAGCGCCGTCAACACGCGTTCTCGGGACGACCATGTGCTGTTCGACGTCATCG
>DATKWP010000540.1:0-7143 GCA_035529535.1 Anaerolineae bacterium
GGTGGCGACGGCGGCAAAGGGGGCGACGTAATCCTCTACGTGGACCCCCACCTCAACACGCTCTATCGCTTCGGCAGGCAGGTTCACTTTAGGGCTACGCGCGGCGAACACGGGCGGGGCAAGAATCAGCACGGGGCGACCGGCGCTGACTTGCGTGTCCCGGTACCGCCAGGTGCGATCATTTATGACGCCGACACCGCCGATCTGCTGGGTGACCTGACCGAGCCGGGCCAGGAACTGGTTGCGGCGCGGGGTGGGCGCGGGGGGCGTGGGAACGCCCGTTTCGCTTCTTCCACCAACCAGGCCCCGCGCATCGCCGAGCACGGTGAGCCAGGCCAGGAGCGCTGGCTGCGGCTGGAACTCAAGTTGTTGGCCGACGTGGGGCTGGTGGGGATGCCCAACGCGGGCAAGTCCACGCTGCTGGCGGCCACGACGTCGGCGCGCCCCAAGATCGCGGATTATCCCTTCACTACCCTCGAACCTAATCTCGGCGTGGTCGTGCTCGATCTGGGGACCGAGTTCGTCCTGGCTGACCTGCCCGGTCTGATCGAAGGGGCATCGGAGGGCAAGGGGTTGGGGCACGAGTTCCTGCGCCACGTCGAACGCACGCGCGTGTTGATCCACCTTCTCGATGGTCTCTCCCCCGATCCACTGGCGGATTTCGCCGCCATCATCCGGGAACTGGCCACGTTCGGCCACGGCCTGGCGGAGAAACCCCAACTGGTGGCGCTCAACAAGATGGACAATCCAGAGGTGCGGGCGCGCTGGCCCCAGGTCCAGGCGGCGCTTGAGGCGCAGGGCTACCTGGCTATGGCAATCTCTGCGTTGGCGAAGGAAGGCACGCGGGAGTTACTCTACCGCGCGGCACAGATGCTGGCTGAACTGCCCAAAGAGGTGGTGGCCCGTGAGATCCCCATCCTACGGCCCGCCGAGGATGAGGGGGCATTCACGGTCCAGCGGGAGGGCGACGGGTGGCGGGTGCGCGGTGTGCGGGTGGAACGGATGGCGGCCATGACGGTGTGGAATCTGGAAGAGGCGGTACGCCGCTTCCAGCGGGCACTGGAGCGCATGGGCATCACGGCGGCGCTGGAGAAGGCCGGTGTCCAGCCGGGGGATACGGTGCGGATTGGCGAGAGAGAACTGGTGTGGGAAGAGGAGTGAGGCCAATCCCCGCTCCACAACCCCGTGTACCCACGGGCGCAATCCGCAGGTTGGGTGTGCTAGGGGGTACGTTTGACCCGCCGCATTTTGGGCATCTGGCCCTGGCGGAGAACGCACGGGTGCAACTCGGGCTCGACCGTGTGCTGTTTGTCCTGGCCGGCCAGCCGCCCCACAAGCCTGGCTGGCCGATTGCGCCAGCCCATCATCGTGTGGCGATGGTCGAGGCGGCCATCGCCGGCAACCCGGCCTTTGCGCTTTCTCGCGTGGACCTGGATCGCCCCGGCCCGCACTACACGGTCGAGATGCTGGCCTTGCTGCAGCAGGAGTATGCGGGGGCGGAACTGTTCTTCTTGATGGGCGCAGACAGCCTGGCTCAGTTCCTCACCTGGTACGATCCGGTTGGCATCGTGCGGCAGGCCTGGCTGGCAGTGATGCCCCGCCCCGGTTATGAGCCGGACCTGGGGGTGTTGGAACGGGCCGTGCCGGGGGTCGGGGAGCGGTTGGCCTGGCTCGATATGCCATACCTGGGTATCGCGGCGTCGGACTTGCGGCGGCGCGTGGGCCAGGGGTTGCCGATCCGTTACCTGGTCCCGCTGCCAGTGGAAGCCTACATCTACGAACATCGTCTCTATGCCACCACTCCATAGTATTCGTGTCAATCGCGCGATTTTTCAAGGCGGAGACGCAGAGTCGTGGCGTCGCAGAGAACGGCAACTCATAGGAGTCGCAACCCTCTCTGCGCTAAAGCAGATTGGGTTGCGGCAGGAGGCCGCCTTATGAGAGCGGATGAGTACATCCGGTGTGATTCGAGAACGAGCGGGCTTTTCCCGATAGTCTGCCTGTTGAGCGTGGTGCTGGTATTGACCGGCTGTGCGGGGGGCGAGGACAGGCAACTTGCCGGTACACCCGTTCCCAAGCCGACGGTTCCGCCCCCAACGGCGACTCCCCTGCCACGGAACGCGACGACCGGCGCGCGCATCCGTGCCCGGGGCACCTTGCTGGTCGGCATACGCTACGACCTGTGGCCGTTCGGGACCATTACTGACGAGGGGGAGGTGGGGGGCTGGGGTGTGGACGTGGGGCACGAGTTGGCCCGCCGCTGGCTAGGAGATGCCGGGGCGGTCCAGTTTCTCCAGGTGCGCTCCGATACCGCCGTTGAGCACCTGCAGGCGGGCGACGTGGACATCGTCGTCGCCGCGTTCATCCACACGCAGGATTGGGAGGCGGGGGCCGACTTTAGCCTGCCGTACTTTATAGACGGCCACGCGCTGCTGGTGCGCGCCCCGGACGCGCCCGATGGTTCCATCGGCGTCATCACCGGTCCGGCGAATCTGGAAGGGCGACGGGTGGGAGTGGTGGTGTGGGAAAATGCCAGGGACGCGTTGCAGGCTGCGGTGCCGTTCACGCTCACGTTCCAGACCTACGATCGCTTCGACGCGGCCGTGGCAGGATTGGGACGCAGCGAGGTGGACGCAGTAGCGGACCTGCGTCGCCGCTTGTTCTGGGGGAAGCACATGCTACCCGAGACGGCCATTACCGGGCAATATACGGCGGCCCCGGTCGCCTTCGCCTTCTCGCAAAATGACCCCTTTTTCGCCGACCTGGTCAACCTGACGTTCCAGGAGATGGTGGCGGATGGTACGTACGCGGACCTGTATGCCCGTTGGTTTGCGCCGGAGCCGCCGCCTGCCGTGGAGCGCTGGCCGGGGCAGGAAGTGCCTTCCCTGGCAGATAGCCCCGCTGTGGCGAGCGTGCTCGATACCATCGCGGCGATCCAGTCCCGAGGGCGGCTGGTCGTGGCGTTTGTGTCTGACCGGTATCCCTTCGCCTACCTGGACGAAGCAGGGACGCCGGCCGGTTACGAGATCAACCTGGTACAACGGATCGCCGGGCGCTGGTTGGGGGACGCCACGGCGGTGGATTTCGTGCCCGTGGCGGCCGGGGCGGGGGCCGGTGAGTACACCGGGAGGGAGATGCTCCGTACCGGTCGAGCCGATCTGCTCGTAGGCGCGAACCCTCACACCCGCGCGGCCGAGATGGAGATAGACTTTAGCCAGACGATCTACGTGGCGGGGGAGGGGTTGTTGGTGTTGACCGGTTCGCCGGTGGCGGACCTGGCGGGCCTCAGCGGGCAGCAGGTGGCGGTGGTCGAAGGGAGTGGCAGCCGGGAGGCACTGCTGGCAGCCGCGCAAAGTGCGGGCGTTGCGTTGACGGTGCTGCCGCAGCCGACAATAGAGGCCGCTATCGCACTGCTGGTGGAGGGGCAGGTGGCGGCGGTCGGCGGTGAGCGGACTACCCTGCTGAAGCCGGCCTATACCACGCCCGGCCTGAGCCTGCTCCCGCTGCGGTTGACCCAGGTGCCGTTGGCCTTGGGGCTTCCGCCGGGCGATTCCCCCTTCCGCGACCTGGTCAACCTGACGCTGCAGGCCATGAAAGTGGAAGGGGAGTTCGATGCTCTCTACACTACCTGGTTCGACGATCCAGCCCTGGCGCTGGAGGTGTGGCCTGGCACGCCCTACCGGGCGTTGCGGTTGGAGGTACCGGCGAGTCCCTGAGGTTCCGTAGTTCGGATGTACTCATGCGCCGGATGTACTCATACGCCGGATGTACTCATACGCAACGACTTCAAGCGACTGAAGTCGCCACTACGAACGTGGAAGGAGCGACTGAAGTCGCCACTACGAACCTGCCCGACGTTATTGTGGTGGGGACTCGCGAGGCCGGAAGCGTTCGATGTCCTTGATGGGCACCTTGATCTGGTGCCGGCACTTGGGGCAGTTCACGGCATAGTGCCTGGCCTGGGTTTGCTCTGCTTCCTCTAGCGCGGCTGCTATGGTCTCACGGCTCAGCGTGAGCATGGTGCCGCAGCGTTGGCATCGGACTTGCATGGGCTTATCCTCCTGCTCGATTGAACTTGACCTATTGTAGCGCGATTGCACCGGATAGACAAGGCGAGCGGATGTGCTCGCGTCAGGTCTCTGCCGGAGGCCCGGACTGGGGTGCCCGCCCGTACTCGGGCGCCTCGGCGTGGGAGGCGACGGCGATGCCTGCCATGATCAGCACCCCGCCGGCCACGGCCCACAGGGATGGTCGTTCCCCCAGCAGCCACCAGGCCAATAGCGTCG
The DNA here is from genome assembly GCA_035529535.1 of Anaerolineae bacterium. Lineage (GTDB taxonomy): Bacteria > Chloroflexota > Anaerolineae > B4-G1 > B4-G1 > DATKWP01. The sequence continues at coordinate 4,287 of DATKWP010000540.1, forward strand.
AGCCGATCGGCTCTCCCAGGGTGGCGATGGTGATGTAGGTTGCCGAAAGGTAGCGCAGCGCCCAATTGAGCGACGAGTGGCCCAGGATCTGTGGACCCAGCGCCATCAAGAGCACCCACAGCCAGGTCTGCGGGCGGTGGGGAATGGCGGGGAGACCGGAGATGAGCAGCGCCACTATCAACGCTGCGGCGGCGGTGCCATAGACGGGAAACACGTAGGCCAGGAGCGAGAGCCTCACCCGCAGCCGTCGCCCGATGAGGAAATATCCCGCGCCAGAGATGGCGCCCGTCAGGGCCAGCAAGTCGCCCAACAGCCGGTGCGGGCTCTCTCCCAGGTCGCCCAGGCCGATGAGTATGCTGCCGGCCATGGCGGCCAGGAGCGCGACGACCATTGCGCGGGACAATCGTTCGTGCAGCAGCAGGTGGGAGGCCAGCCCGACGAAGATCGGATAGGCTGAAACGAGTACCGCGGACGCGGCCACCGAGGTGTAGGCCAGGGAACTGATCCAGGTGCCGAAGTGAATCGCCAGCAGCAGACCTGAGGCTACAGCGCTGGCCCACTCGCGGCGCGCCAGACCTCGCAACTCGGAACGACGGACACTCAGTGCGACCGGTGCCAGGATGAGGGTGGCCAGCGTCAGCCGCCAGGCGGCGATGACCAGGGAGGGAGCCTCAGCCTGGGCCAGACGAATGAGAATGGCAGCCGTGGATGAGATCGTCACTCCGAGTCCGACGCCCAGGTAGAGGCGCGCGCCTGTACTCGGGCGCTCGCTTGTACTCAGGCGCTTCTGCTTGCGAGTGGAGGGGTTGGTCATCGTTGCACTCCTGTGCGTGAAGCCCCAGAGCGCGGGGGCGTCTTGACAAAGATTCAAATCTTGCTACAATCCACATCATATCTCAAAACGGAGGCAAGAAGAAATGGCTTATGTGATTACCAGCAAGTGTGAGCGTGCCGGGCTGTGTGTGGACGTCTGTCCCAGCGACTCGGTCCACTTTGTGGACGATGATCCAGACTGGCCCACCTATTACATCAACCCCGATACTTGCATTGAGTGTGCGGCCTGTGAGGCCGAGTGCCCGAACGAGGCGATCTTCCACGAGGACGATGTGCCTGCAGAGTATGCGCGCGACACCCAGAAGAACGCCGATTTCTTCGGCACTGGGCCAGGCAAGGACCTCGCCTAGTCCGAGATTCTAGACGGCGGGCAAGGAGCCGGTTCTGCCCCTCGGGGGAACCGGCTTTGCTTTGCCCGCTGCCCATCCAGACCTGGCAGGTCTCCCAGACCTGCCAGGTCTTCCTACACGACGTAGATCGGGCTGCTAAAGATCCACCCCCGGCGGCCCAAGCGGTACGTGCGGTAGACCTCGACGCGATACGTGCCGGGCTGAGCGGTCGTGTACTTGAGGGCCCTGCCACTGGCCCGGGCGACGACGGCGGTGGGTACACCGCTCCCGTCGAGTATCAGACGGATGTCGCCGGCGTAGGGGGTCTGGACTTCAAAGACGGTTGCCCCGGTGCGCCTCAATTCGTCCCCGACTGTCGCCTTGGTGTTGATGCTGTGGGCGTTGAAGCGAAAGCCGGCCGTGGGGGCCAGGAGGTCGTAGCCTACCCAGGTGTGACCAGCGCGCAGCGCATCGTAAACCAGCGGCTTGTCGTGCTCCAGGCGGCCATTGAGGGGACGTTCGGTCAGGATGTGGGTGTTGACGCAGCGGAAGAGGTATGCATACGGAAACACTGCGCGCCGCAGGGGACCCAACGAGAAAAGCGTGCCGTGCGCGTCTGCCCCGCCGATGGCGGCGATGCGGTGGCCCTGCGAGAGCAGGCGGTCCCACTGGCGCAGCGTGGCCCGGAACGGCCCGCGCAGGCCGAGGGCTGGAAAGTAGGCGTAGAAAATCGTCGCCACCTTGTTGCGCAAGAGCGACTTGAATTCAGACATATAATTCCAGATTTCGAGCCCTGTGTACCCCGTCACGCCCCAATCGGCCCAGGGAATGGCGTTCAGGTCGGGGCTGATGGCGCTGGGGTATTCGTAGGGGTGGGCCAGGAAGGAAAAGCCTCCCCGCTGGTTCACTTCGTCAATCAGCCCCTGAGGGTCTGAAGCCAGAGGCGCCAACTCGGCCTCGGCGTTGTAGGCCAGGAGGTGATTGACCGGGGGCAGGCGGCGCACGTCGTGCACCTCTTCGCCCACCAGGAGCAGGACCTTTCCGGTGTGCTCACCTCCGGTGTACCCACCGCCGGTGTACTCACCAGCGTTATAATACCCCTCGCAGCCGTCCACCCACACGTTGTGGTCGGTGGCGATGACAAAGTTGAGCCTGGCCTCGGCCGCCGCCTGCGCGATCTGGGCATGGACGGCCTCCCCATCCGAGTAGCGGGTATGTACGTGAGTGTTGCCGACGTATTCGTAGATGCTCATGCCAACCTCTCGAGTACTTTCTCCAGTTCACCGTATTCTTCGAAGGCCGCGTCGGCCAGCGGCCGGCCATCCTGGCGTTGGCTAATGCCCAGAAAGAGAATCGCCCGCATGCCGACTCCCCTGGCCCCGGCCAGGTCGGTTTCCGGCAGGTCGCCGATGTGGGCAGCCTCCTGGGGGCGGGCTTGCAGGGCCGCCAGCGTGCGTAGAAATTGCCCCGGCAGCGGCTTGGTCGCCCCGGTCTCATCGGAGAAGGTCAGCGCCTGGAAGTGGGGGAGCAGCCCGTCGCGGCGCATCAGTTCGCGCAGGACCCGGCCTGGCGTCAGCCCGACGTCGGAGATGAGTCCCAGCCGGTAGCGCTGGGCCAGGCGGGGCAGAACCTCGGCCACCCCCGGAACGGGCTGAGGGGGATTGCCGTACAGGTGGACCTCCTCCAGCGGGCGG
>DATKWP010000541.1:0-10781 GCA_035529535.1 Anaerolineae bacterium
AAAGCTACCAGGTCGTAGTATGCGCATAGTGATGGTAGGTCCCTTCGGGCTGCGACCCCGGGGCACGATGAGCGTGCGGGCGTTGCCGATGGCCCAGGCGCTCGTGGCCCGCGGCCATACGGTGACCATGCTCCTGCCCCCCTGGCAGAACTCTGAGGACAGCGGGCGTTGCTGGGAGGAAGGGGGTGTTCGCATCGAGAATATCGCTCTGCCTCCTCGCATGCCTGGCCTGTTTCACCTGCTGACCGCCCGCCGGCTGGCCCGCCGGGCGCTGGCCCTCCGCCCCGATCTAGTGCATCTCTTCAAACCCAAGGCTTATAGCGGTGTCACTCACTGGCTCCTGGCGCGGCTCCCTCGTGCCCGCAGGCCGCGCTTGGTGGTGGACACCGATGATTGGGAAGGACCCGGCGGGTGGAACGAGATCGGCGGCTACCCGGTAGCCCAACGCCGTTTCTTCACCTGGCAGGAACGGTGGGGCCTGACGCATGCCGATGCCGTCACCGTCGCCAGCCGCACGCTGGAGAGCCTGGTGTGGGCGATGGGGGTGGCGCGCGCGCGAGTTTTCTATGTACCAAATGGGGTTGGAAGTTGGGAGTTGGAGGTTGGAAGTTGGAAGTTGGAAGTTGGAGATTGGAGGTTGGAACCTGGTAGTGCCGAGCATCCAATCTCCAACCTCCAACATCCAGTCGTATTGCTGTACACGAGGTTCTTCGAGTTCCCCGTCTCGCGCGTGGTGGAGGTGTTGCGCCGGGTGCGGGAGACGGTGCCGGGGACGCGATTGCTCGTAGTGGGTGAGGGGCTTTTCGACGAGCAGGAGGAACTGTTCCGGCTGGCCGCCCAATCCGGCTTGACCGTCCAACGCGACGTCACCCTTCCCTTGTCTCCTTGTCTCCTTGCCCCCCCCTCTCCTTGTCCCCCTGTCCCTCCGCTGGCTGACGTGTTCCACACCGGCTGGGTCCCCCAGGACACACTCCCAGCCTACTTTGCGCAGGCGGACGTCGCCATTTACCCCTTCGATGACACGCTGGTCAACCGGACCAAGTGCGCGGCCAAGTTGCGGGACCTGCTGGCCGCCGGGGTGCCGGTCGTGGCCGAGGCGGTCGGGCAGAACCGGGAGTACATTCGCCACGGGGAGACCGGCTGGCTGGTGGAGCCTGGAGACGTGGTCGCTTTTGCCGCAGCGGTAGTACGGCTGCTGGAAGATGCGCCGTTGCGGGAGCGGCTGGGCCAGGCGGCCGCCCGCGACGTGCGGGAGCGCTTCGCGTGGGAGAGACTGGTGGAGACGGTCGAACGGGCCTATGGGGGCGAGTGAGATTCTTCGCTTCGCTCAGAATGACGGGCCTTGTGCTCAGAATGACGGGCCTTGTGCTCAGAATGACAGGTCAGTTGGCCGTCCTCCAGTTCGTAGACGATGGTGGCAAAGTTGTAGATGGCCTGGTCGTGGGTGGCCACGATCAGCGCAGTGTTCTCCAGCGCCACGATCTGGCGGAAGAGGGAGAGGATCTCCCGGCCCGTTCGGCTATCGAGTTCACCGGTCGGCTCATCGGCCAGGATGAGCCGGGGGTGGTTGGCCAGGGCGCGGGCGATGCACAGCCGCTGTTGCTGGCCGCCTGACAGTTCGTATGGGCGGTGATGCAACCGCTGCCCCAATCCGACCATGGTGAGGCACTCTGTGGCGCGTTCGTGCCGCTGGGCACGGGGGACGCGCGCCAGGCGGAGGATCAGGTCCACGTTTTCGTAGGCTGAGAACTGGGGCAGCAGGCCGAAGGATTGGAACACGAATCCCACCTGGTGCCGCCGCAGCCCGTTCAACTCCTGTTCTGACAGGCGGGTGACGTCCCGGTCGTCGAAGAGGACGGTGCCCGAGTCGGGCCGGTCGAGGCCGCCAATGATGTTGAGCAGGGTGGTCTTGCCGGAGCCGGAGCGCCCACGGACGGCGACGAACTCGCCGGCGCGCACACACAGGTTGACGCCGCGCAGGGCGGCCACTTCGCTCCGCCCCAGGTGATAGATGCGCGTGATGTCTGTGGCCTGCACGACATTGTTCACTGGTTCATTGTTCATTGTTCATTGATTCCGGCCAGATCTCCAGGTGGTCCTCTGCTATGGACACCCGCGCCCGTCCGGCGATGCCCAGCCGTTCGATCAACTCCGGCGGCAGTTGCAGCCGCCCGCTCCGGTCCACGATCACGTACGTGTCGTGGCCGACCACCGCGTCGCCTGCCGTGCGGCGCACCCGCTCGAAACTGGTACGCCCGTCGTAGATCGCCACCGTGCGGTCCACGTGCTGGGAGATGTGCGTGTCGTGGGTGACGATGACGACGGTGACGCCGTAGCGGTGGGCCATGCTGCGGAACAGGTCCACGATGACGCCCGCCGTCCGGCTATCTACCGAGCCGGTAGGCTCGTCGGCGAGCAGGAGGCCCGGCCCGTTGGCCAGCGCGATGGCGATGGCGACGCGTTGCTGTTCGCCGCCGGAGAGTTCGCCGCAGCGATGGTCCATCCGTTCGGCCACCGCGACTGCCTCCAGCAGGTCGCAGGCGCGCTCGTGCCGTTCGCGCGGCCCCACTCCGCGCAACTGCATCGGCAGTTGGACGTTCTGCAAGGCCGTGAGGTAGGGGAGCAGGTTGCGCGCGTTCTGCTGCCAGACGAAACCGACCACGTCGCGCCGGTAGCGCATCAGGCCGTCGGGTGACAGGCCCAGCAGGTCCACCTCGCCGACGGTCACTGTGCCGGACGTGGGCTGGTCCAGGCCACCCAGGATGTTGAGCAGGGTACTCTTGCCGCTGCCGCTGGGGCCGACGATGGCCAGCACCTCTCCCTGCTGCACCTCCAGGTCGAGGCCCGCCAGGGCCACCGTCTCGATCTCGCCGATTGTGTAGACCTTGACCAGTTCGTCGCAGACGATGAAGGGAGCGGGATGGAGACTGGAGGTTGGGGAGTGGAGATTGTCTACCATTGTCATTGCTCTCCCAAGCGCAGGACGGCGTGGACGCGCATGCGCCGCAGCAGGTGCACCGAGGCGGCCAGAGCTACCAGGAAGACGATCACCAGGATGATGTAGAGCCGGACGATGGTGGCCCACGGGGTGACGATGAGGAAAGGAGGCACCGCCTCGCGGGCGATGATGCTCACCTGCAAGAAGCGGGTGAACATCCAGCCTGCGCCCGCGCCCAGGGCGGTCCCCAGCGCGATGCCCACGCCGATGAGAGTGAGTTGTTCGGTCGAGAGCAACCCGACCAGTTGGGCGACCGAGAGCCCGGTCGCCCGCAACACGCCGAACTGGAGCGCCCGGGACTGGATGGTGGTGATGGCGTAGAGCAAGAACCCCAGCACGCTGAGGACGCTGGCCGCGACGAACCCGATCGAGAGGGCGCCGAACAGCCCCGTGCGCAGCGGGTCGTCCTTGCGCACGCCGGCCAGTTCGTGCCCGTCGTGGATGACGACCTTGCGGTTCGAGGGGGCCTCCAGGGCGGCGATGGTCTGCTCGTGCCGGCGGGGATCGGTGCGCAGCCAGACCTCGCTGGGTTCCGTTTCCAGCACCCCGGCCAGGTAGTCCAGGCGGGCCACCAGCCGGTCGCCATCTTCCGGGTAGAGGGTGGGAAAGGTTCCCAGCGTGCCGGCCAGGCGCAGGTCCACGCGCACGCCGTCCACGTTGATGTCGAACAGATCGCCGACCTGCAACTGGTATCGCCGGGCGAACTCTGGGTTGACCAGGACCGCTTGCTCGTCGCTGCGCAGGGTTCCCAGGATGCTGTCCAGCGAGGGGGCAAAGTCGGGTCGCCACCAGGCCACGTCGGCAAAGGTCGCCGGGTCCACGGCCAGCAGTACCCCCTGGGCGCGGATCTGGGCCTCGCGGCCGATCAGGTCGCGGCGCAGGGCGGCGGTGGCGGCGCGCACACCGGGCAGGGCCAGGTACTCAGGTGTGGACCGCACCCGCCAGGTGGCCAGGTCGTAGTCGAACTCGTGGGTGCGCAGGTCGGCACCGGCGGTATAGAGCGCTTGGTCGCTATAGTTGCGGTCAAAGGTGCCGGCTACCGAGGCAGTGAACAGCCCCAGGGCCAGGGTGAAGGTCAGGAGCAGGATGAGGCCGGCGTAGCGAGCGGGAGCGCGGGAGGCCTGCCCCAGGGCGACCAGCGGCGCTACGGTCTCGGTGAGGGTGACCAGCCGCGCCAGGCCGCGTAACAGGAGCGGCACCAGGCGCAGCGCCAGGAAGGCCGCGGCGGCCGCCAGGACGATGGGTGTGACCAGCAGCAGCGGGTCGTAGACCATGCCGCCGCTTTCGCTGCGCGTGATGATCGTGCCGCTCTGGCTCAAGGAGCGGTAGCCCAGCCCTCCCAGGATCAACAGCACCAGGTCCAGGTAGTAGCGGTGGATGAAGGAGCGGCCCCCTGGGCGTGCTTCGCTGTGCCGGTAGGTGACGATGGTCTCGCGGGCCGCCTGGGTAGCGGGGGCCAGGATGGCCCACAGCGCCAGGGCCGCGGCCAGCGCAGCGTAGCCATAGATGGCGCCGTGGAGCGTGACCGGCAGTACGCGCGGGTCGGTGAAGGACAGGAAGGTGGTTGCTTTGCCGATGAGTTGGGCCAGCGGCAGGGCCAGGAGCGGGGCGACGAGCGCGGCCAGGCCCACGATCAACAGCCCCTGGATCAGGAAGAGGGCGACGACTTGCCCATTGCTGGAGCCACGGCTCTTGAGCACGGCGATCTCCGCCCGCTGCCGCTCGACGATCAGTTGAGAAGTGATGACGATGTAATACAGGGCGATGCCGACGACGGGCGCGCCCAGGACGATCAGCAACGCCTTCAGGACGAAGGTGCCGGCCAGGAAATCGCGGATGGCCTGGTCGAACTCGGTCAGAAACTGCAGTTGGCCCAATCGGCTGGTCAGGTTGAAGCGCAGCACATCCAGGCCCCCCAGCACGCTCTGGGCGTTGGTGACGTTAATGGCGTTCTGATCGTAGTTGGCGACCCAGGTGAATTCGGCTTCGGCGGGCACGAATCTCAGCAGGATACTGTTGAAGAACGTCTCCTCGGGGACGGTAAAGGCCTCGTCGAGGAACCAGGGGGCGTAGAACCAAAAGTCGCTTGCGGGGTCGCGCAGGCGGATGATGGCCGCCACCCGCACCTGCGCCTGCATGGGCTGTGCCCCGCCGGTAAAGTCCTCGACGTGGAACAGGTCCCCCACCTGCAGGCCCAGTTTCTCCGCCAGTTTTTCGGTGATCATCACCTCGACGACGTCTTGAGGATCGTAGGCCGGGCGGGGAAAGCGGCCCTCGACGACCTCGATCTGGTCCTCGACGCCCGCGTAGAACTGGAAGCGGGTGCGCGGCAACTGGTTGCGCTGGCCGGTGGCCGATTGTCCCGGTGGAACGATGAGCAGCGACTTGGACCAGCCGTGCCGTCCGCTACGGGTGACGGGCAGGCCGATGACGGACTGGACCTGGTGGACGATAGTCTGGTCCATCTGGCGGTAGCGCTCGGCGTCTATCAGGTTGGCCTGACCTTTGATCAACAGGTCGTAGACCGCATCCTGGTGGGCGCGGTCCAGCCGGTCGCGCAGGACGGCGACGTTGACCGCTTCGGCGTAGAGGATCAGAGCGCAGATGGTGGTGGTGGCCACCCACACGCCCAGGGCGACGGCGGCGTGGCTTCCCAAGGCCGTCCAGGTGCGCCGCAGAGCCAGTTGGATGGTGGCGAGGAGTTGATTCAGCACACGCTTCATAGATTCGCGACTATACGACAGGCAGGCGAATCTGTCAAGTAACCTATCCTCCCGCAGGTCACGATTGACCACGCCAGCCGGCTTGTAGGCCGTCTGAACCTGCGGGAGGGATACGACAGGCAGGCGAATCTGTCAAGTACCCTGTCCTCCCGCAGGAACCGATTGACCATGCCAGCCGGCTTGTAGGCCGTCTGAACCTGCGGGAGGGTGAGCAGCTACGACGTTCGGACGTATGTCGTCCGCGTTGACAGGCCAGCAGTGGCCCTGTATAATCTGGTTGCTCTGGCGCGATGGGAGGATCGCTAACCTACCCTCCCGCAGGAACCGATTGACCATGCCGGCAGGCTTGTAGGCTGCCTGAACCTGCGGGAGGGTGGGAGGTATAGATAGGAGGATCCAATGGACCATGCACTGGAACTTGACATCGTGATTGGCTCTGCTGTGGAAACCCCGCTTTCAGCAGGGCGCGCGGGTGGACGATTCTACCCGGTGTCGGCCCGGCTGACGCGCCCCTCACAACCCGAGGCGCTTTCTGCGCGTGGCCAGTTGCCGGCGGCTGACCTGGAGGCCGCGATCCTGGCCTGGGAGAATAGCCTCTCCCAGGCGGACCCTGTGGTGCGGGCAGCCCAGGACGCAGCGACGGGCCGGGCACTCTCCGACCTTCTCTTCCAGGATGAACTGGACCACCTGTTCGCCACGGCGCGCCAGGACCTGCTGGCTGTGCCTGGGGAGTTGCTGCGGGTGAAGTTGGAGGTGGAACCTCCAGAGGTCCAACGGGCCGCGTGGGAGTTGCTGCTGTTGCGGTTCGGCGAGCGCGGGTTGCCCGCTGGTGGGGTGTCCAACCGGCTAGACTTTGTGCGCTACTCTCCGGTCCCGCCACGTCCCCTGGACGTGCCCTTCTCTCTGCCGATTGATGCGCTGATGGTGACGCCGGGGGCCTGGTTTGACTGCGACCCCGAGCACGAGTTCGACCTGCGGGCCATGCTGGAGGCAGATTTTCCCCACCTGAGGTACCGCCTGCCCGTGGATGGGTTGGACGCGCGGCGGGTCCAGGTCAACGCACTGCCAGAGTTCTTACAGGCCCTGGATCGGGAGAGCGTGGACATCCTCCACCTGGTGCTGCCGGCCGAGCGGGACGCTCGAGGCCGGGGGGCGCTGTGTGTGGGGCCGGATCCGGCGGTGGACCGGGTCTCGGCCGGCCTGCTGGATGGGATCCTCCACGACGTGGGCACTCGCCTGCTGGTGTTGCACGATCCGACTCCAGATGGTGCGGCCGCGCCAGCGCTGTGGCAGGTGGCGGGGCGGATCATGCGTGCTGGCGGCCCGCCCACGCTCGTCGTGCGCTTCCCCCATGCCCCCCACGCCGTGTATGGCTTCTTCCAGGTTTTCTACCAGGACGTGATCCACGGCCAGGGCCTCGGTATTTCCTACTATCGCACCATCCTGGAGGGACTGCACGGGCCGGGTGCCCGGAGTTGGCCGGCGTTCTTTTCCAGAGAAGGAGGCGAGGAGGCGTTGCGTCTCTCGCCCCTCCTGGAAAGGTTGACGGATGAAGCTACAGCGCAAGAGTCGGCTGCCGGCGAACTGGAGCAGACCTGGACCAATTTGCGGGAGCAACTGGAGGCCGTCAAGGGGCCAGAGGCCGAACGGGGCGAAGAATTGGGCTTCTGGGTGCCCCCTGACGTCACCACCCGGGGGGGTGAGCCTATCGAAGGTCCTGTGGAGAAGGAACCGCGCATGGAGCGGCGGCCCGTCGCGGAGGCGCTGACGGAAATCGGCGGTTATGCTGGGCGTGTCAGGCGTCTGAACCTGGACTATGAACACGAATCGAGGGGCTTGTTGCCCCTGGCCGACGTATGGCGGGAGATGCCGCGCGCGCGGGTGGCCATGGCCGAGGCGGAGGCGGCGGTGGAGGAATTGCGCGAGGAAGTAGAGGCGGAGACCGCCCATCGGGAGGTGCGTTATCTCAACACCCGCTTCAGCCGCTCGCGCCCGGAGTCGGAAAACACCGGCGACGATCCCGTCCCTCCCGAGAGCAGCCTGAAATATGGGCGCACGTATTACGTGGCCGTAGACATCCGTTCCGACCGCTCTGGTAGCCACGTCGTAGACGAGGTAGAGTGGCCTGACCAGCAGTTGCCGGATCGGGAACTGGCCGAGGCCCAGGGAGGGCGCTCGCTGCGGGTGGCGCTCTTTAGCCAGGATTTCACCCTGGTCGAGGATCAGAAGCCCCTGTGGCTGCCCCTCTACGGCCCCAGCGAGCGGCTCTATTTCCAGGTGGTCGCTCCCGACCGGCTGGGACTGGCCCAGATTCGTCTCTGTGTCTACTACAAGAACAACCTGGTGCAGTCTCGCATGGTCTATGCCAGTGTAGGCCGTAGCGAGCGGGTGGGTGCTGAGCGTGGCAACTGGTCCGAGGTGGAGGTTACGCTCAGCGCAACTTTCGGTGACCTGGAACGGCTGCAGCCGCGCGGCCTCAACATCGTGTTCAACGAGGATCGTACGGGGACGCATGCGCTGTTCGTGCGCGGAGACGGACTCAAGGACAACGTCTTCGACCTGAGAGACGAGATGTCGGAAGCGCTGAAAGGGTTCCGGGGCGCGCTGAACAAAATCATGTTCGAGGAGGGGGCAGAGAGGTATCGCCTGGACCGCCGGAGCGGTGAGCCCAACTGGGGGACAGACGAGACGATCACGACGGACCTGCGCCGGTTGGCGCACGTGGGCAGCAAGTGGTATCGTGATCTATTCGGGGAAGAGAAGCAGGAGTTGCAGGGTGCGCTGCGCCAGCGGCTGGAAGATCCCACCACGATCCAGATCGTGCGCGCAAAGGGCAAGCACATCTTCCCCTGGGCAGTGCTCTACGACATGCCGCTCGTGCGCACCATGACGAACAAGGTCTGTCTCGAGTTCCGGCGTCACGTGACGTCCGGCAACACGTTGGATTATGCGGCCTGCCGGGCGGCGTGTCCCTACCTGGACCGTACCCACAATCCGCCCAAACATGACATGGACGTGGTGTGCGTGTTTGGTTTCTGGGGCATCAAGCACGTGGTGGAACAGCCGCTTTCCGCGAGCATCAAGTTGAGTGGAGACGGGGAAGGGAGAGAGCGCCGGCCTTCCTCCGTCCACAGTGTGATCGAGTATGAGGGGAAACCGGTGCTGCACGTGGGCGTCAGCCTAAAGTTGGATTTCGTGGGGCCACACGTGAAGGCGCTGCAAGACTGGATCGGCCGCGAGGGGGCCTTTCAACCCTTCCAGCCAGACCGGACGCTGCAGGCGATTGGGCAGGGGCTGTCGAGCACCCCCTTGCACGTCTATTACTTTTATTGCCACGGGGGGCAATCCGAGTCGGACGAGGAGGTGTGGCTCAGCGTTGGGGATGGCGAGTATATCATGCCCGATCACATCCGCTTCGCATGGGAACTGCGCAACAAGTGGGAAGAAGGCCAGCCCCCCTTCGTGCCGCTGGTGTTCCTCAACGGCTGCGGCACGCTCAGCCTCTCGCCTGAATCGGTCGCCGATTTCCTGCACGAGTTTACGGTGGCCGGGGCAGCGGGCGTCGTTGGGACAGAGATCAGCGTGGACGAGCGGCTGGCCCAGGAGGTGGGGCTGCACTTTCTCAAGGGCTTCGCCAGGCAGGGACAGGCTGCGCGCATCATCCAGGAAGTGCGCCACAGGCTCTTACTGAAGAACAACCCGCTGGGCCTGGTGTATACCCCCTACTGCTACGCCGAATTGCACCTGGAGCCAACTGGGTAACGGCGAGACAGCCGCGCGCTGGCTGGCAGAGCAGCGTGCAGGCAGAAACCAGGTTTTTTCCTAAAAACCTGGTTTCTGCCATCTATCTACCCGTCACTGGTTCAGAGGGCCCTTGTCGTCCTTCATGATAAAGATGCCCGGTTTGCCCGTGATGATGTCCATCCAGGGAGTCTTGCCGGCGCGGGCGATGATCAGGAAGATGACAAAGTAGCCGAAGAAGCCGGCGAACAGCCCGATGGCGTAGGCCCCAAAGGTCTCGGTCTGAGCCGGAAAGAGACTGAGGACAGCCGCGCCGCCCACGGTAGCGATGACGGTGGAGATGTCGCTCCAGTCAGCCTTCTCTTTGTGGGCCAGGATGCGGTGGACCATCCAACCAATCACCGCGCCAAACGCTGCCGCTCCGATGTTCAGTGCACTCATGATGCTCCTTTCATGGCAAATGGGGTGAGGATAGAAAAACTCCGCCGACGGTCAACGCACGAGAACCATATACCACATTATTGCTGACTTGTCAAAACGTCCTTTCCGGCAGACTTGTCTGGTTGAGGAGATTCCTCGCTTCGCTCGGAATGACATGACATTTGTCATTCCTCCTGCGCCTCCAACTGTTGGCACAGTCCCCGAAACAGCGGGCTTCCGGGGATCGCCAGCAGGCAGGGCTTGGGGCGCAGGTCCTTGGCTGCGACGGCCGCCAGCCACTCCTCCTCGGCCTGGTAGAGCGGCACGCCGAGGCGAGCCTGCGGGTCCCCCCCGGCGCGGATGGCCCACACGGTGTCCCACCCACGCTGCTCGATCAGCCAGCGCACGAAAGAGCCTCCTTCCATCATGGCGCGGAAAAAGTCGTACAACCCCTGCTCGTCCCCGGGCATCTCGATCGCCCAGGCGTCTTCCAGGGGAATCAGTGCCTCTTCCTGCTGCAAGAGCACGACCCAGGCGTCGGCCGGCTGGCCGGTGAGGCCCTGGGCCAGTTGGGTCTCCTCGACCGCGTAGAGGGATAGCCCCAGGTCGAAGAAGAGGGAGCCGGAGGACGGGCCGGCGATGAGGGAGGCCAGAAAGAACGGCACGGTGTCCATGCCGATCACCCCCTGGTCGTAGAAGATGTTGAGCGTGCCGCCCTCAGCGTAGGACGGAGCGGCGCCGTCGGTCAAGAGTACCGGAATCGGCCCCTCCGGCTGGCGGCCCAGGAAGGCCGCCAGCGCGACGTAATCCTGTTCCAGTTGCTCGACCATGCGCTGTACCTGGCGGTCGCTGGCCTGGGAGTTGTTGCGCACTGCAAAGTATTGGCTCTCGACCTGCTC
>DATKWP010000542.1:0-7877 GCA_035529535.1 Anaerolineae bacterium
AACCAAGGAGTGGGGCGAGTAGCGCAGAAATCGTACAGTTCTTGAGGCCATCCAAGGATCGCCAGCACCCAGACCACCCACTGGGGCCATACGCAAACACCCCACCCTATCTGGGTGGGGGTGTTTGCGTCGGTATATGGAAAGGGGTATAATTCCACCCTATGGGGCTCAAGCTCTTCCTCGCAGGCCTTTTGAGTCGCCCGGCGGATCTGGTCACGCCAAGGGCTCTTAAACCACGAGCGCCGGAGAACCACACCCGGGTCTTGCGCGAACAAGCCCACCTCCTGGACCTGGCGCATGACGCCATCATCATGCGCGATATACAAAGCACCATCCTCTTTTGGAACCATGGCGCCGAGGAGCTGTATGGCTGGACGAGAGATGAGGCCCTGGGCCAGTGTTCCCATACGCTGTTACACACCCAATTCCCACAACCGTTGGAGGCTATCGAAGCCGAGGTCCTGCGTACAGGCTACTGGGAAGGCGAACTCATCCAGGCCCGCCAAGACGGCACCCCTCTGGTGGTGGCCAGCCGGTGGACCCTGTCGCAGGACGAGCACGCCCCACCTCTGGCGATTATGGAGATCAACACCGACGTCACCATACGCAAGCAGGTCGAACGTTCCCGGCGTCTGCTAGCCGAGGCGGGACAGGCGCTGGCGGCCTCGCTCGACCCCACCACCCGCTTGGCCAACATCGCCCAGGTGGTGGTGCCGCTGTTGGCCGACTGGTGCGTCGTGCACATTACCGAACAAGGCCTGCCAATTCACCCCGTGGCGGTCGCGCACGCCGACCCACAAAAACTGGCCCTGGCCGACGATTTGCAGCGGCGGTATCCCCCCGCCCCGGATGCGCCGCGCGGGGTAGCCCACGTGCTACGCACTGGCCAGCCAGAATTCTACCCGGAGCCATCGGATGAACTGCTCGCCGCCATCACCCGGGACGCCGAACACCTGGAACTCACGCGATCGCTTGGATTTAAGTCGGTCATGATCGTGCCGCTCGTGACCCGCGGCCACACGCTCGGCGCGCTCACCCTGGTGGTGTCGGCCGAGTCTGGGCGGCAGTACACCGCGGCCGACCTGGCCCTGGCCGAAGAGCTGGCCCAGCGCGCCGCGCTGGCGGTAGACAATGCGCGGCTGTACGCCGAGGCGCAACAACTGAACACCGCACTGGAACAACGCGTCTTGCAGCGCACCGCTCAACTGCAGGCGGCCAATACCCAACTCGAAACCTCACGGGCGCAGTTGCTCCGCCTGGCCCACTACGAGCGAACCGCACGAGAACAAGAACGCTCCCGCCTGGCCCGCGAGATTCACGACGAGCTGGGCCAGGACCTGACGGGCCTAAAAATGGATTTGGCCTGGCTACAAAAGCATACCGGTCCTAAACAGACAGACCTGTTGCAGAAATTCAAAGCCATGTCCGACCTGGTGGACACCACCATCCAAAGCGTGCGCCGCATCGCCACCGAGTTGCGCCCGGGCATCTTGGATGACCTGGGACTGCTGGCGGCGATGGAGTGGCAGTTGCAGGAATTTGAAAAGCGCACCGGTATCCGTTGCAGATTTATTTCGAGTTTGGAGGAGGTGGCCTTGGACGCCGACGGAACCACCGTCCTCTTTCGCATCTTGCAGGAGACTCTGACCAACGTCGCGCGCCACGCATGCGCCACCCAGGTTGAGGTTTCCCTGGATCAGGAACAGGACACCGTTAGCCTGCGGGTTCAAGATAACGGGCGCGGAATTGCGCAAAGCGAAGTGGACGGCTCCAAGTCTTATGGCCTGCTGGGGATGCGGGAGCGGGTCCGGTTACGCTCCGGCGATTTCACCATTCAGGGGACACCCGGCCAGGGGACTACCGTGGTGATCAGGCTGCCGCTCAATGAGGGGCACGTAGCCACACAGGAGGCCCCATGATAAGAGTTCTCATCGCCGACGATCATGCGGTTGTGCGCCAAGGGTTGAAACAGATTCTGCGGGACACGCGCGAGATGGTCGTCGCCGGCGAGGCGGTCAACGGACAAGAGGTCCTGGAGAAGGTGCGGGCCGCAGCGTGGGATGTGGTCATACTCGACATCTCCATGCCTGGCCACAGTGGGCTGGATATTCTCAAAGAACTCAAGTGCGAGCGGCCCACACTCCCGGTGCTGGTGTTGAGCATGTATTCCGAGGACCAATTTGCGATGCGCGTCCTAAAAGCCGGCGCCTCCGGCTATCTGACGAAAGACAGCGCGCCAGATGAATTGGTCAAGGCCATCCGCAAAGTCGTCAGTGGCGGGAAATATGTCAGCCCCTTTTTGGCCGAGAAACTGGCCTCTGAGATAGGGACGGACTCCAGCAAGTTACCACACGAGACTCTGTCCGACCGGGAATTCCAGGTGCTGCGCATGATAGCGACCGGGAAGGCCGTCAAAGAAATCGCCGCGGAACTCTCACTCAGTGTCAAGACGATCAGCACCTACCGGGCGCGCCTCCTGCAGAAGATGAATTTAACCACCAACGCAGAGTTGATTCGTTACGCCATTCAGAACCGCTTGATTGACTAGCGCCGCTCCTCCCCTTCGCCCCGGCCGCAGGGTTTTCCAATCGCCGCGCCCCCTATCGCCCGGCGCTGAACGCGTCGGACCACCCGCGCTCCTCCCCTCGTTCCCTCCTCCCCCTGCCCCTCCCACACGAGAGATGTAGGACAATCACCGACACGCGAACAAGCCTGCCGCCTACAAAAGAATCAGCCCGCCGCCGATAGCCCTCGGCGTGTTAAGCGTCTATAATCTCAATTGATGTTCAATCTCAAGGTTTTCATTACCGACGATTCGGCCACCGTGCGCGAACGCCTGGTGACCATGGCGTTGGACCTGCCGGATATAGCTGTGGTAGGGCAGGCCCAGGATGCGCCGGAGGCTTTGGACGCTATTCACCACACACGGCCCGACGTCGTGATTCTGGACATTCGCATGCCAGGCGGTAGTGGCATAGATGTGTTGCGCCAGTTGAAAAAGATGCAACCGGCCCCCAAAGTCATCATGCTCACCAACTATACTTACCCGCAGTACCGAAAAAAATGCGAGGCAGCCGGCGCGGACTTCTTTTTTGACAAGTCCACCGAATTCGACCAGATCCCGCAAGCGCTGGAGCAGGTGCGCCGGGGTTTGCGGGCCGCGCCTGGCGCAGGAATCCATAATTCGGCAGACTGATTGTAACCACGGACAACCCGTGGTTTCCAAACATTCACAAAAAGGAGAGTACAAAATGATAAACCTGATTGTAGTGATCATCGTGGGGGCGATCATCGGCTGGGTGGCCAGCATGATCATGCGCACGCGCGGGGGCCTGCTGGTCAATATCGTCGTGGGTATTGTGGGCGCTCTGTTGGCAGGCTTTCTGTTTGGCCGCGCCACGCTCACCTCGAGCAGCTTTACCGCAGTGTCTCTGCTGTGGTCGCTGCTGGGCGCCGTCATCCTGCTGGCGATCTTCAAGCTCCTCTTCCGGGCAGGGGGGCGCTGACTGCAGCGCAGGAGACTGATTCGCCGCTGCGCCTGACACAGGTTGGGGGGCTCTCCACAACTGGCAATCAGCCACGGGGCCAGGAGAGTCATCGAACAGAAGGATTTTTGAATATATCGCTCAGGAGGGAACAAATGAAACTCAGTGCTCCAAAGCAGATCGTCTGGATCATAGCCTTGATCCTCGGGATCGTAGGGATTCTAGGATATCTGGCGGATATTCCCGCCATCACACCCGCGATTGCCTTTTGGCTAGTGGTCGTGGGGTGGGCACTCCTACTGATCGCCACGGCTATGCGCGGCATGTAGTTCGACAGCCGTGGTCATTTGCAGATAGACCAGGGGCGCAGGCGGCGGTCGTATGGTCGGCCTCGCAGAGATCGTCGTCTGCGCCCATCATCTGCCCAAGTCAAGCCGCAACCATCAGCAGTGGCAGGCGGCTCAACAGGTAGCTCAATCTGACGGGCTACCACTCGGTTTCTGGTCAATGCTATGCGCCGCCAGATGGAAGGCCGGCGCACGATCACGGGCAACCCGTGTATCTCAAACACTCAAAAAGGAAGGAATATGGAAAACCAGATCACATGCCGTCACTGTGGAAAAACGATATCGAATGATCCGCTAATCGCCGCAGCAGTAACAGGAGAAGGTCTTAGTTCACAATCCATCATATGCGAGTGTGGCGAAAGAATATCTTTCTGGGAAATTACAGCCCAGCTAAGACAGCAAAAAACGCTTGGCTGGAGAATCCGAAATTGGTTTCGGACTCGCTCCCAGCGTCGGGGCTAGAGGGATGTGCTGTTAACGGTGAACCCATGCACATCCTGAACGACCAACAAGAGTCCCTGCTCAAAGACGCGCGCGCTATCCTGAACAATTTGCGGGTCGCCCTAGTGCAGTTCGGTGCAACCCCGCAAGATAACGAGACCCTCGGCCAATCCATTCAGCAGCTTGACGACCTCTTTTTGCTGGTCGTCGTGGGTGAGTTCAATGCTGGGAAAAGCGCCCTGATTAATGCCCTGTTGGGCCAGAGGCTGCTCAAAGAGGGCGTCACGCCCACCACCACGCAGATCAACGTCTTACGGTACGGGGCAAGTTCCGAGCACAAGGTGGTTAATGAGAACCAGCACATCCTCATCCTGCCAGCCAACCTGCTGGCTGAGATCAGCATCGTGGACACTCCCGGCACCAATGCCATCATCCGCGCCCACGAGGCAATTACCTCCCAGTTCGTCCCCCGCTCTGACCTGGTACTGTTCATCACGTCGGCTGACCGGCCTTTCACTGAAAGCGAGCGCGCTTTCCTGGAACTCATCCGCAATTGGGGAAAAAAGGTCGTCATCGTGATCAACAAGATTGATATCTTACAGAACGAGGCGGAACTGGAAGAGGTGAAAAACTTTGTGATCGAAAACGCCCGCTTGTTGTTGGGCATTACCCCTGAAGTCTTTCCGGTCAGCGCCCGTCTGGCCCTACGTGCCAAGCAGGGGGAGCCAATTCTGTGGAAGGACAGCCGTTTTGAACCCCTCGAGCAGTACGTCCACGACACCCTCGACGAGGGCGAACGCCTGCGCCTCAAGTTCCTCAACCCCTTGGGGGTGGGGACACACCTGGTGAAGCGTTACCTGGAGGTGACCACCTCCCGGCTGGATTTGCTCAAGGCCGATTTCGCTATGCTCTCCGACGTGGATGCACAACTGGGGCTATACAAGGAGGATATGCAGCGCGACTTTGTCTTTCGCATGTCAGATACCGAGAATGTCCTGTTCGAGATGGAGCAGCGCGGCGATGCCTACTTCGACGAGACCTTTCGCCTGGCGCGCATCTTCGACTTGATGAGCAAGGAGCGCATCCAGAAAGAATTTGGACTGCGCGTGGTGGGAGATGCACCCCAACGGATCGAACACAAGGTAGGCGAATTGATTGATTGGCTGGTAGACGCCGACCTGCGCCAGTGGCTGGCGGTGACCGAACACCTGGCCGAGCGGCGGCGCACCCACCAGGATCGTATCGTTGGCGACGTGGGCGCGGACGGTTTCCACTACGACCGCGAGCGGTTGATGGAGAGCGTGGGCCGTGAGGCGCAGTGCGTGGTCGAATCTTACGACAAGACCCGCGAGGCCGAGGCAATTGCCGAAGGAGCGCAACTGGCTGTCGCCGCTTCGGCGGCCATCGAGATTGGGGCCATCGGCCTGGGGACGCTGATCACCATCCTGGCGACCACCATGACCGCCGACGTGACTGGCGTTCTGTTGGCCAGCCTGGTCGCCGTCCTGGGGTTGTTTGTTATCCCGGCGCGCCGGCGGCAGGCAAAAGCCGAGATGAGCGTCAAAATCGCCGCCTTGCGAGAGCAGCTCATTCATTCCCTGCGGTCTCAATTTGAACTTGAGATCGAGCGCAGCCTGCAACACATCAACGAGGCGATTGCCCCCTATACTCGTTTCGTGCGCGCTGAACGCGGCAGACTACTGGACACCCAGACCGAGCTGGAAAAGATCAAAAATGAGCTCGACCGCCTGAAGGTCAAAGCTGAAGAGATTTAGGCCACGATTCCCAAAGAGTACGTCCTATGAATGCGCATGATAAACAGCACCGTGCTATTTTACAGAACATCGCCCAGAGGGCGATGCTTGAAAGGGGATTACTCCCTGACTTTTCTGCCGAAGCAATCGCCGAACTTGGCAGGATTCAGGCACCTGCAGCAATGAACGGTGAGCCAGTTCGTGACCTTGGGGACCTTCTGTGGGCTTCCATTGACAACGATGACTCCCGTGACCTGGATCAGCTTACCGTTGCCGAGGCCATGCCAGGAGACAAAGTTAAGATTCTTGTTGCCGTGGCTGACGTGGACTCGCTCGTTAAAAATGGATCAGCAATTGATGAACACGCTCGCCATAATACGACCTCGGTTTATACCGCGGCCATGATATTCCCGATGCTGCCTGAAAAGCTGTCCACCGACCTCACCTCACTGAACTTCAATGAGGATCGCCTGGCCATTGTCGTTGAAATGGTGATTGGCGCGGATGGGTCGCTTCAGGATTCTGATATCTACAGGGCGCGCGTCCAGAATCATGCAAAACTCGCCTATAACCGCGTGGCCGCATGGCTGGAAGGTGGCAGTGTGCCTGAGGCGGTCGCTGCCGTGAATGGACTCGCTGAAAATCTGCACGTGCAGGACAGAATCGCACAAAGGATGAAACATTTCCGGCATGTCCACGGGGCGCTTAGTCTTGACACCATTGAGGCGAAACCGATCTTTGACGGCGATCAAATCCGTGCTCTCGAGGTGGAAGAAAAGAACCGTGCCAAGGAGATTATCGAGGATTTCATGATCGCAGCAAACGGTGTGACCGCCCGCTATCTCTCATCAAGGAATTTCCCCTCGATCCGCCGGGTGGTGCGCACGCCAAAACGATGGGAACGGATTGTCGAGATCGCCGGGGAACACAAGTTCAAACTTCCAGATATCCCAAATTCGAAAGCGCTGGAGGAGTTTCTAGTCAAGGAGAAAGCCGCGGATCCACTGCGATTCCCCGACCTATCCCTCTCGGTGATCAAACTGATGGGGTCGGGTGAATACGTCGCGGAGCTTCCAGGCGACCCTGCCCCAGGACACTTTGGTCTCGCTGTCAAGGACTATACCCATTCCACAGCCCCTAATCGCCGGTACCCCGATCTTGTTACGCAGCGCTTATTGAAAGCCGCCATAGAAGAGAAACCTTCGCCATATAGCAATGATGAACTGGAGGTCCTGGCTCATCATTGCACAGGAGAAGAAGATGCCGCTAACAAAGTCGAACGGCAGGTCGGCAAATCCGCGGCTGCGCTTCTCCTGGAATCGAGAATTGGAGAACAGTTTGATGCCATTGTCACTGGCGCTTCTTCGAAAGGCACCTGGGTCCGGCTTCTCAGTGTGCCGGTTGAAGGCAAACTGGTGCAGGGGTTCAATGGCATGGATGTCGGCGACCGGATGCGCGTGCAGTTGATCGCTACAAACGTGGAGCGGGGATATATTGATTTCAAGAACGTTGGCCCGTCAAGACATTGATGCTTGTATTCCCCACTCGGCGCACGAAATAGATGCAGCCCCGCTCCCCCCACTCTACCGGAGGGCAGGCGACTGCGGGCGTGCAACCACTCGACTTATAGAACGTAGTACCAGCAGAGAACAATCGCGATTACACGAAGGAGGCACACCCATGAGCGAGCAACACGTCCGAACCGAGGAATTCCACGTCAGCGGCGATACCCTGGTCGCCAAGATCAAAGAACTGGTGCAAGAGGGCAACGTCCGTCGCGTCGTCCTCAAGAACGAGGAGGGCAAGATCCTGGTCGAGTTCCCCCTCACCCTGGGCGTGGTCGGCGCCGT
>DATKWP010000543.1:0-2905 GCA_035529535.1 Anaerolineae bacterium
GCACCCGCTGCCCGACCACCATCATCAGGTAGAACTCGCCGGCGGTGGTGGCCCAGTTCAACAGGTACGAGCCCAGCAGCAGCAGCATGGTCACGGTCAGGCCGCCAGCCCGGCTGTCATTCCGAGCGATAGCGAGGAATCCCTCCAGCCAGGCCGGGCGGGGCTGGTTGCTGGGGTCAATGAACTGGTCCACCGCCACGCCGGTCAGATAAGGGCCCACCAGCCGCAACAGCGTACTGGCGAGGACCAGCACCGCGGTCGCCAACAGCAACCCCCAGAACGGCCGGAAATATCCCAGCAAACGGCGCAGCGTCTTACTTACTTGTATGGGCTTGGCCGCCTCCACGGCTGCGCCACGCCCGTGTCCACCACCAAACATCATCGCTTGACTCCTCCCTGCACCTGCACGCACCTTGGGTCAGTCTCTCGCTCGGAGCCCTCCTCCCCGAGGGCGTCCTTTACCCGCTCGCCGCCCTCGTCCCCGAGGGCGTCCTCCCTTTGCTCGTAGCCCCCGTCCTCGGGGGCGTCCCCCTGCAACTGCGAACAGTAGATCTCGGCATACATTGAGCTTTCGACCATCAACTCCTCGTGCGTGCCCCGCGCCACGATCTCCCCCCGCTCCAGCACCAGGATCTGGTCCGCGTTGAGCACCGTGGCGATGCGCTGGGCGATCACGAAACTGGTGCGCCCCTCCATGAGCCGCTCCAGCGCCTGCTGGATGCGGTACTCGGTCTCATAGTCCACGCTGGACGTCGCATCGTCGAGGATCAGGATGCGGGGGTTTAGCAGCAAGGCCCGGGCGATGGCGATGCGCTGCTTCTGCCCGCCCGACAGCGTCACGCCCCGCTCCCCCACCAGCGTGTCGTACCCATCCGGGAAACTGACGACAAAGTCGTGCGCCTCGGCCGCCTTGGCCACGGCCACGATCTCCTCCAGCGAGGCCTCGGGCCGCCCGAAGGCAATGTTCTCGCGGATCGTCCCGGCGAACAGCGTCGTCTCCTGCAAGACGATGCCGATCTGCTTGCGCAACGATTTCAGCGTCACGTCGCGCACGTCGTACCCGTCAACCGTCACCCGCCCGCCAGTCACGTCGTAGAAACGCGGGATCAGGTTGATGATGGTGGACTTGCCGGAGCCGGTCGCTCCCAGCAGCGCCACCACCTGTCCCGGCTCGGCCTCGAAACTGACGTCTTTCAGCACCGGCTCCCCTCCGCTAAAGTAGCGGAAACTGACCCCCTCGAAGGCCACGCGACCTCGTATGGGAGGGAGATCCGCCGCCCCCGGCTTCTCGACCACCTCAGACTGGGCGTCGAGGATTTCAAAGATACGCTCGGCCGAAGCCCCGGCCTGCGAGATCATGGCCATGATCATCCCCAGCATGAACATCGGGAAAAAGGCCATCAGCATGTAGTTGGCAAAGGCCACCAGTTTCCCCACGCTGAGGTGCCCGGCGATCGCCTGGTAGCCGCCGACCCAGTAGACCGCCAGCAGTGCCAGGTTGGCCAGCATGAAAACGAACGGCATGGCCAGCGCAAACAGCCGCCCGACGACCACGTTCAGGTCGTACAATCTCTGGTTGGCCCCGGCGTAGCGTTGCGACTCGTGGACCTCGCGCGCGAAGGCCTTGACCACGCGTACACCGGCCAGGTTCTCCTGCAGCACGGTGTTGAGGTCGGCCAGCCGTTGCTGGACCTGCTTGAACAGCGGCTGCCCTTTCCTGGCAATGAAAGCAAAGAAGCCAAAGGTGACCGGCACCAGCACGAGGATGATGAGCGCCAGTTGCCAGTCGGTGCTGAACAACAGCGCAATGCTCCCCCCCATCATCAGGATCGCACTGAGCATCTGCACGAACCCCATCCCGACGAACATGTGCACCATTTCGACGTCGGACGTCGCGCGGGTGAGCAGTTGGCCGGTCTGCGCGCGGTCGTGGTAACTGAACGACAGCGATTGAATCCTGGTGTACAGTTGGTTGCGCAGGTCGTAGGCCACGCCCTGGGCGGTGCGCGCCGAGAGCATTCCTTGCAGGAAGGTGAAGACCGACCCGGCGACGGCCAGGACCACCATCCCGACCGAGGCCCACACCACCACCGGCATTTGCCGGGCGGTGATGCCGTCGTCAATGATCTTCTGCGTCATGTACGGGATCGCCAGGCGGGTGCCGGTGGAAATGACCAGTCCCAGGAACGCCCCGGCCGCCAGCAGCCAGTAGCGCCTGAGATAACCGAGTGCACGTCCGAGAGACTTCACGATAATTTCCTCCAATTCGGGCCGGCGATGCCGTCCAGCAGCAGGTTCAGCATGCGGTCGAACATCTCCCCCAGCGGGGCCGGGCGGTAATCGCAGTGCCACATCATCATGTGCTGGAAAAACATGGCGCGGATCACACAGCCGGCGTAGAGGGCATCCACGTCCGGGCGGATCTCTCCAGCCGCCTGAGCCTGGCACACCTGCTCGGTCAGCAGGTGGGTCAACGCGCGGCCGGGGTGAACGTCCTGGCGCTGCATCCCCGCCACGAACAGCCGCTGTACCATGGCCGGCTCCGAGAGAGGGTTTTGAGCCACCAGGCCCAACAGCAGTTTGATGCGTGCCACCGGGCTAGCCGGCGCCCCCCGCTCAGGCAAGAGCGCCTGCTCGACCTGCTGCAAGTGCCACTCCACCAGCGCGGGCAGGATCGCCTCTTTGGTCTCAAAGTAGTTGAAAAAGGTACCCTTGGCCACGTCAGACGCCTCGGCAATCTGCTCGACGGTGGTCGCGTCGTACCCTTGCTCGCGGAACAGCCGCAGCGCAGTCTCCATCAGCCGCTGGTGCGTGTCCCGTTTCTTCCGTTCGCGCCGGGAAAGATGATCCTCTATCGCCATATTGATGACCCCGGAACAAAAATGACCACGGTCATATTGTACAC